>JALYNE010000155.1 GCA_030773375.1 Pseudomonadota bacterium | reverse complement strand
GGCTCACGGGCGGACTCCATGTGACCGACGCGACCAACGCTTCGCGAACGGCGTTGATGGACATCGCCACGGGCTGCTGGGATGCCGCCCTGCTCGACCTGTGGCGTGTGCCTCTGAAGGCGCTGCCGCGGATCGTCGATTGCGCGGGCGAGCTCGGCCACACTCTTGCCGAGCATGTCGGAGCACCGATCCCGATCACTGGGCTTGCCGGCGACCAGCAGGCGGCCTCCATCGGCCAAGCGTGCCTTCGCCCCGGTGACACCAAAGCCACCTACGGTACCGGCGCGTTCATCCTTACGAACACCGGGCAGCATCAGCCAGCCTCGCGACACCGCCTGCTCGGCACGGTGGCCTGGCAGCTTTCGGGAATTCGCAGCTACGCGCTGGAAGGCTCGGTCTTCGTCGCCGGAAGCCTCATCAGGTGGCTGCGGGACGAACTGCGTCTGATTGCCTCAGCGGAGGAAACGGAAGCGCTCGCCCGATCCGTCACGGGAAGCGGCGGTGCCTATGTGGTGCCGGCACTTGCGGGCCTTGGAGCGCCGCACTGGGAACCCTCGGCTCGCGGCTCGATCTCGGGCCTCAGCTTCGCGACGGGGCGGGCTCACATCGTGCGCGCCGCGATGGAAGCCATGGCGTATCAAACGCACGACCTCATGACCGCCTTTGCCTCTGATGGGGCGGCCTGGGGATTGCTTAAGATCGATGGCGGCATGGCCGTCAACGACTGGCTCGGACAGGACCTGGCCGACATCACCAACCTTGACGTGGAACGGCCTCGGTTCGTCGAAACCACGGCGCTTGGCGCCGCGATGCTTGCGGGGCTCGGCTGCGGGATCTTTTCTTCTCTAGAAGAGGCCGTCACCATGCGCGGCCCAGTGTCTCGCTTCGTGCCGAATTTGCCGGAACAGGAGCGAAACCACCGCCTCGCCGGATGGCGGCAGGCGGTGGCTTCTGTACTCGCGACTACCAGATCCTGACGCGGTCTTCGGGCGCGACGTAGAGCTTGTCGCCTGGCTTGACGCCGAACGCCTCGTACCACGCATCGACGTTTCGAAGCGGCGCGAACGCGCGGATCTGGCCGGGTGAGTGCGGGCCGTTGACGATCTGCTGGCGAAGCGCTTCCGTCCGCCAAAGCGTGCGCCAGACCTGTCCCCAGCCCATGAACACGCGCTGGTCGCCAGTGAAGCCGTCGATGGCCGGAGCCGGCTGGCCCGCCAGCGACGCGCGATAAGCCTCGAGCCCGAGCAGGACGCCGCCAAGATCCGCGATATTCTCGCCCATCGCCACGCGTGCGTTGATGTGCATGCCCGCCAAATCGGGGAAACTATACGCCTCATATTGTGCGCCAAGCTTCGTCGCCTGCGTTTCGAACTTCGCGGTGTCCTCGGGCTTCCACCAGTCCCTCAACACTCCGGCCCAATCGGACTTGCGGCCCTGGTCATCGAAACCGTGAGTGATCTCATGTCCGATGACGCCGCCAATCGCTCCGTAATTGACCGCAGCATCGGCATTGGGATCGAAGAAAGGCGGCTGGAGGATGGCAGCCGGGAAGACGATCTCGTTTTTGACCGATGAATAATATGCGTTCACCGTCTGGGGCGTCATGCCCCATTCGGCTTTGTCCACGGGTTGGTCGAGACGGTTCCGGCGGAAGTCCCACTCGAAGCGAGCCGCTCGCTCGGCGTTTCCGACGAGATCGCCGCTCACGATCTGAAGCCCTGAATAATCCCGCCACTTCTCCGGGTAGCCAATCTTGAGGCCGAAGTTCTCGAGCTTCTTCAGCGCTTCCTGCTTCGTCTCCGGCCCCATCCAGTTCAGCCGCTCGATCCGGCCCCGCATTGCGGTGCGCAGGTTCGTAACCAGCTGGTCCATTTTGGCCTTGGACTCGGGCGGGAAGTAAAGCTGGACGTAATCGCGCCCGATCGCCTCACCCATGCCGTTCTCGGCAAAAGTGACGCCGCGCTTCCAACGGTCTCGCTGCTGCGGCTGGCCATTCAGGAAGCGCTGGTGGAAATCGAAATGCGCATCGACAAAACGCTTGGACAGAAGCGGCGCGATGTCGTCCGCGGTGTGGAACACCTGCCAAGCCTTGAGAGTCTGGAGGTCGGCGTCAGCGAAGATTTGTGCAAGCTTCGGCACTGCCGTCACTTGTGAGACAATCGCTCGTTCGGCGCGATCGATGCCTGCTGCGTTTCGGAACGCCGTCCACGGAAAACCTGGTGCCGCCTGCTGGAGCTCGGCAAACGTCATCAGATTGTAGGTCTTGTCTCGATTCCGGCTTTCGGCGCGTGTCCAGTGCGCCGCAGCGATTCTGGTTTCGAGGCCGACGATGTCGGCGGCGGACTTCTGCGGCGTCGGCCAGCCTGCCATTTCCAGGATCTGCCCAACATATTGCTGATAGCGTTCCTTCTGCGGGCGGAACTTGGCCTGGAGATAAAGCTCGCGGTCGCCAAGGCCGAGGCCCGCCTGGCCCATGTAAACCGCATATTGCGTCGGGTTCTTGGCATCGTCATTGACGCCCGAGCCAAAGAATGTGCCGCCAAAGCCGCCTATGGAGCGGCCCATGGACCGCGCCATGTCGTCCTTGCTCTTCGCTTGATAGATTGGAGCAAGGCGGGTGAGAAGCGGGATGGCGTCGGCCCGCTCGACTGCTGCTTGGTCCATGAACGTGCGGTAGAGAGCCGCCACCTTCACCTGGTCTCCGCCGGTCGCGGGATCCCCGGCGGGGTAGCTTTCGACGAGCTTGCGCACGCGCGCTTCCGAAAGATCACGCAGCACGGCAAAGGCGCCGTAGGAGGAGCGGTCCGCGGGAATTTGAGTGGTTCGGGCCCAGTTCCCGTTCACATAGCCGAAGAAATCGTCACCCGGCTTTGCATTCCGGTTCATGCCCGTCGTATCGATGCCCCACTCTCCCATGCGCGAAGCTTCGACCCGCTCCGATCCGCCTGCCTCGGCGGCTTGCCCGAACAGCGAGACGGACGTGCAGAGCTCGTCCAAGCATTCGTGGTGATCCGCGGCGGCGACCGGCGTGGCGGCGGCGAGCGCAAGAGCGGAAACGGTCAAGCGAAGCATTTTCATGCGAACCTCTGCTAGGGAAGGGGAGCCGGCACGCGCCGGCAAAGGCGGCCTCTTGCAGAACCACGATGAACACTCAATGACCGCTATTTGCCGGCCGCCGTCCAGCTGTCGTCGATCATCTTGATGATTGCTGAGAAATCCTTGCCCGCGCCGCCACGGTCGGAAAAGCGCGTGTACAGTTCCTCCGCGTGCGCTCCCATCGGCGTATACGCATCGACGCTTTGGGCTGCTTCCATAGCGAGACGAAGGTCCTTCAGCATCAGGGCCGCCGCGAACCCACCATCATAGTCGCGGTCCGCGGGCGTTACCGGCCCGACTCCAGGCACGGGGCAATAACTCGTCATCGACCAGCATTGTCCGGAAGCCTTCGATGCAATGTCGAAGAAGGTCTGTGGGTCGAGCCCGAGCTTCTGGGCGAGCACGAAGGTCTCGCAGGTGGCGATCATCGAAGCACCGAGCAACATGTTGTTGCAGATCTTGGCCGCTTGGCCCGCGCCAGGCCCGCCGGCATGGATCACGGCCTTGCCCATAAGTTCCAGGAACGGCCTGGCGCGCTCAAAGGCGTCCGGAGTGCCTCCGACCATGAATGTCAGTGTTCCGGCCTCTGCCGCGGCGATGCCACCTGAAACGGGTGCGTCCACCATCGCATAAACTTGGGCCTCTGCCTTTGCGATCTCTTCGCGCGCGGTGCCAACATCGATGGTGGAGCAGTCCATCAGGATCGCACTTGTTGGAGCCGTGCCGATGACGCTGCCTTCGTAAACATCGCGAACATGCTTGCCGGCGGGCAGCATCGTTATCACGGCCTCGGCCGCGGCCACTGCTTCCGCCGCTGAGGCTGCGCGCTTGCAGCCGTTCAGCTCGGCGCGGTCGAGCGCCTCGGCCGAGAGGTCGAACGCGCGCACGTCATGGCCCGCCTTTGCCAGGTTAGCGGCCATTCCGCTGCCCATGTTTCCCAGCCCGATGAAGCCTATGCGTGCCATCTTACCGCCCCTTCCAGTCCGGCTTGCGCTTCTCGACGAACGCAGACATGCCTTCCTTCTGGTCCTCCGTGCCGAAGAGACCGTGAAACAGCCGCCGTTCAAAGACGATGCCTTGCGCGAGCGTCATTTCGTAAGCGGCGTTCACCATCTCTTTGGTCGCGATTGCCGCCAACGGCGCCATGGACGCGATCTGCTCAGCCGTTGTCAGCGCTTCCTCGAGGAGGGTCGAGGCCGGGACCACACGCGCGACGAGGCCGGATCGCTCGGCTTCCTCCGCACCCATCATCCGGCCGGTGAGGCACATCTCCATCGCCTTGGCCTTGCCCACCGCATGGGTCAGCCGCTGCGATCCGCCCATTCCCGGCGTGACCCCCAGCTTGATCTCGGGCTGGCCGAACTGGGCATTGTCCGCCGCAATGATGAAGTCGGCCATCATCGCGACTTCACAGCCGCCGCCGAGCGCGTAACCAGCGACGGCGGCGATCCACGGTTTTCGCGTCGCAGTCACCTTCTCCCATCCCTGGAAGAAGTTGGACGCGTACATGCTGGCAAAGCCTTGATCGGCCATTTCCTTGATATCCGCGCCTGCCGCGAAGGCGCGCTCGCTGCCCGTCAGGACGGCGCAGCGTTGGCTCTTGTCGCTATCGAAGCGCCCGAAAGCGTCGATGAGATCTGCAAGCACGCTCGTGTTCAGCGCATTCAGCGCCTTCGGCCGGTTCAGCGTGATGAGCGTTACCGCGCCGCGCTGTTCAACCAGGATGTTCTCATAGGTCATGGCTTGGCCCCGTCTGTGGAAAGCGGCGTCCATTCCTGCCCGTCGGGCATGGGCGCGAAGATCGTGTCGATCATATGCTCGGTGACACCTTCTGGGGTCGCAGGATCCCAGCGCGGCTGATTGTCCTTGTCGATGAGGACCGACCGCACTCCCTCGACGAAATCATGGCGCTGCACGACCCTTGTCGCGACTGCATATTCCTGCCGCATCTCGTCGGCGAAGTCCTTCATCTTCGCGCCATCCGCCAGCAGCCGGAGCGACACCTTGCAAGCTTGCGGGCTTTTGCAGCGGAGCGTCGCGAGCTCGGTTTCCGACCATTGCGATCCATCCGCCTCAAGCGCGGCAATGACTTCCTCGAGCCGATTGGAGGCGAAGGCCTTGTTGATCTGCACGAAATTGTCGCCGATTCTCGCCGGTGGCGTCGTGACGCTGGCCTGGCCGACTATGCCTTCGATCCGCTCCGGGCGATCGGCGATACGCGCCTTGACCTCTTCAAGCGCGGCGTGCGGGATGTAATGGGTTGCGAGCCCCAGAAACTTGCATTCTGCCCCGTCGAGACGGGCCCCGGTGAGCGCAACGAAATACCCGAGGCGCCCCGGCAGCCGCGAAAGATACCAGCCACCGCCGACGTCCGGGAAGAGACCGATCGCAGTCTCCGGCATTGCAAAGCGGGTATTCTCCGTCGCGACGCGGTACCGGCAAGGCAGCGCAATGCCGACGCCGCCGCCCATCGTGATCCCGTCCATGAAGGCGAGGCTGGGCTTGCGGTAGGTGAAGAGGTAGTGGTTCAGCCGATATTCTTCGTGGAAGAAGTCGCGCGCCTGTGAACCGTCGCCTGCACCACTTTCCGCCAGCATCCGAATGTCGCCACCGGCGCAAAAGCCGCGGCCTTCGGCATGGTCGATCAGGACCGCCTTCACGGTTGGATTGTCTCGCCACTCAACCAAGGCAGCAAGGATTGCGCTGCACATATCCTTCGTCAGCGCGTGAAGCGCCTTGGGACGGTTGAGCCGGATGCGGCCGATCTTGCCTTCGATGAAAGTCAGGACTTCGCTCACTGACGGAGAAGATCCCGCCCGACGATCACACGCATGATCTGATTGGTGCCCTCGAGGATGGAGTGCACCCGCAAGTCGCGCCAGAAGCGCTCGATTGGGTAATCCATCAGATAGCCGTAACCGCCATGAAGCTGCAGCGCGCGATCCACCACCGAGCTCCCCGTGTCGGTCGCAAGCCGCTTGGCCATTGCTGCGAAGCGGCTCTTGTCGGCTGCGTTCTCGGTGACTTTCACGGCGGCGGCGTAAAGCAGCATGCGCGCCGCCTGGAGCTCGGTTTCCATATCGGCCAACGTGAATTGCGTCGCCTGGAAATCCGCCACCGCCTGGCCGAACTGCTTGCGCTCCTTGGTATAACGAATTGCCTCATCCAGGCAGCGCTGTGCGCCGCCGAGCGAGCAGGCGCCGATGTTGATACGGCCGCCGTCGAGCCCCATCATCGCGATCCGGAAGCCTTCACCCTCCGCCCCAACCAAGTTCTCCGCAGGCACGCGGACTTCGTCGAAGTTGACCTGCGCCGTCGGCTGGGAATGCCAGCCGAGCTTGCGCTCCTGCGCGCCGAAGCTGACGCCGGGCATGTCCTTTTCGACAACCAGGCAAGAAATGCCTTTCGGGCCTTCGCCGCCGGTACGGGCCATAGTGACGTAAACCTCGTTTTCGCCACCGCCCGAGATGAAGGCCTTGGAGCCGGTGACGACATAATGGTCGCCGTCTTTGACTGCGCGGGTCTTGAGCGCCGCGGCGTCGGAGCCCGATCCTGGCTCCGTCAGGCAATAGCTTCCCATGCGCTCCATGCTCACCATGGAGGGAAGGTATTTTTCCTTCACCGTCGCCGAACCAAACCGGTCGATCATCCAGCTCGCCATGTTGTGAATCGAGATGAAGGCGGAGGTCGACGGATCGCCGTAGCTCATCGCCTCGAAGATCAGCGCCGATTCCAGCCGCCCGAGGCCGATCCCGCCGCTCTCCTCCGAAACGTAAATTGCGCCGAAGCCGAGGTCCGCCGCCTGGCGGATCGTGTCGCGCGGAAAGATATGCTTTTCATCCCATTCCGCAGCGTGCGGCGTGATCGCGTCCGCAGTGAACTGCCGCGCCATCTCCTGGATCTGGCGCTGCTCGTCGGTAAGATCGAATTGGCTCATTGTGTCCTCGAAGGGCCTAAGACGCGCTGCTCGAAAAGGGATTTGAGCAGCTTCTCATCGTGATAGCGATCGCGAAGCCTGGAGGGATCCATTCCCTTTACGGCAGCCAGCGCAGCAACCCGGCCGTTGCCGTTGTGCAGCGTGTCCGGCACTTCGCGTGAAATCGGGTCGGTGAACGCTTCGTCCGGGGATATGATTTTCCATCCTCGCTTCCGCAGGCCGCGCACCAGATCGTCGATAGACAGTGCCTGGAGATCGTTCTCGTGCGCCAGCAGCACATGCGCAGGCGACCGGCCGAGCGTCTCCCGCGCAAGGGCGTCATAGGTGTCGACGGCGCTCAGCATGACCTCAAGGTAAAGGTCGCGAAGCGCCTTCATGTCGATCTCTTTGCCGGAGCGCTTTGCTTCGGCCACCAGGCTGACGATCGCCCAATCCCAGACATCGACGGTCACATAGCCGTTTTGCAGCCCACGCGCCGCCAGCCCGGCACGAACGGCATCGCGGCTGGCCACGTTCGGGCTCTCGTTTAGATAGGGGTAACGGAACCAGGGGCGGACGTTCGGAAAGCGGGCAAGATGCGCTCGCGCCGTGTCGATGTCGGCGAGATAGGCTACAGG
>JALYNE010000154.1 GCA_030773375.1 Pseudomonadota bacterium | reverse complement strand
ATCCCGCTGCGCCCGCAAGTGCAGCAGCCCGAGCGTCGCACCGCCTCTTTTAGGTGGAGATTGGCCGCGACGGAACAAGATGCGTCGGGGTCCGTCCGCTCATCACCACCGAGGAGCGCCTGCTTCACCAAAGGAGCTAGTCCTCAGGGGCGATGGTGACCCTCAGCCCTTCGAGGGCGGGGCTGAACGGGATCTGGCACGACAGCCGGCTGTTCGCGGCGCGGTGGTCGGAGCTGTCGAGAAGATCGTCCTCGTCCCCGTCCATCGCCGGCAAGGCGCCCAGCCATGCCTCGTCGACATGGACGTGGCAGGTCGCGCAGCTGCAGCAGCCGCCGCACAGCGCCAGAAGCTCGTCGATTCCGTTGTCGCGGATCACTTCCATGACCGAGAGGCCGCTCTCCCCCTGCACCGTCCGTTCGGTGCCATCTCGGGTAACCACTGTCAGCTGCGGCATTATGCTCCTTTCGAACCCGGGAAAAACGGCCGGACGCGGGTCCTTTGCTCGGGCCGGACCTATGCTAGGGCTGGTCCGGCAAATCAAGGACAGTGGAGGAGCATCGGTTGCCTGGAATAGCCGCTGAAGATCTGAATTCGGCGATGGACGCTCTGGCGGCCCGAGACCCTCGCATCGCCACAGCCTTGGCCATTTCCGGATACCCGGAGCCGCGCGAGAATCCGGCTGGGTACGTGACGCTGCTGCGCACCATCGTCGGCCAGCAAGTCAGCCTCGCATCGGCGCGTGCGATCTGGACCAAGCTCGCCTCCGCCTTGGAGCGCGTGGAGGACCCCGCTTCGATGGCCGCCGCCGGCGACGAGGCGCTGCGTGCGGCCGGACTGTCGCGCCAGAAGATGAGCTACGCCCGGAGCCTTGCCTCGGAGATCGTCTCGGGCAGGCTCCACCTTCAAAACCTCCCTCGAGAAGACGAGGCCGCGATCAGCGAGCTTGTCCGCGTCAAAGGCATCGGCCGCTGGTCGGCCGAAATCTACCTTCTGTTCGCCGAAGGACGCCCGGACGTGTGGCCGGCGGGCGACCTTGCCGTTCAGATCGCGATGGGCCGCATCCTGGGGCTGGCCGACAAGCCCAGCGAGCGCCTGCTGCGGGAATTTTCAGAAGCGTGGCGCCCGCATCGCGGCGCACTCGCGATCTTCTCCTGGCATCACTACAAGACGCCGGTGCTCTGATCGTTTACCCATTCTGGCTGGAGCTTCGACAGAAACGTGTCCATCCGATTTCCGCTGCTCGCCCGGCGAACTCATAAATGGCTTGCTTTGGTCATCGGCCTGCAGGCGCTGATCTGGACAATGAGCGGCCTTTATATGACGGCCGTTCACATCGACATCATTCATGGCGACCATTTCATCCGGGTTTCCGAACCGGGGCCGCTCACCGCGGGCGAGCTCGCGGATCCAATCGCCGCCGCAGCGAGCGTGCCGGGCGGCGAAACGGTGAAGCTTCACCACCTGCTGGACCGCCCGGTCTATATCGTCACGTCGAAGCGCGGTGCCACGCTGGTCGACGCACGGACGGGCGCGCGGCTCTCGCCACCGTCCGAAGCTGAAATCACGCAGCTCGCCACCTTCTGGTTCACCGGCACGGAGCCGCTCGAAAAGCTCAGCCTCGTCACCGACCTTCCCGGGGAGGTCAGAGGGCGCAAGCCCCCGCTCTGGCGGGCCGAGTTCGGCGGCTGGAACAAGCCCACCCTTTATTTCTCCCCCCAGACCGGCGAACTCGTCACCCGCCGCCATGAACTGTGGCGTATCTTCGACTTCGTCTGGATGCTCCACATCATGGACTACCAAGAGCGCGAGAACGTCAACAACACATTGCTGCGCCTGTTCACCTGGTCCGCTTTCCTGATGGCGGTCTCGGGCGCTTGGCTTCTGCTGTGGAGCTTCCCGGCGAAGCGGCGCAAGGCCCGCGGCGGATGAGGATTCCGAGCCTCCTCCTCCGCCGCATTCACAAGTGGATCGGCCTCGTCATCGGCCTCCAGTTCGTCATCTGGAGCCTCAGCGGCGCGATGATGGCCTGGCTCGACATGGACGAGGTCGCCGGCGGCGCATCCCGACCGGCAGCGGCGGCTCCCGCGCTGCCGGCCCCCTCGGCCTGGCCGATCCTCCGGCGACAGCTGGACGACATTCCGCTCACCGGCGTCATTGTTCGCCCGCTGCTCGGTCGGCACGTGTTTGAAGTCACGACCCCGGTCGGCGCCATGCTGTTCGACGCCGCCACCGGCCGGCGGGTCCGGGTCGATGCGGCCCTTGCGCGCAGCATCGCAGCCGCAGCTTATGCCGGAAACGGCGACGTGATCGCCGTCAGGAAAATTCCCGAACTCACGCTCGCGGTGCGAGAGCACCAGCTTCCGATCTGGCGCATCGACTTCGCCGACGAGGAGATTAGCAGCTACTACGTTTCTGCTTCTACGGGGCAGCTTCTCGAGCGCCGCAACGATAGCTGGCGCCTGTGGGACTTCTTCTGGATGCTCCACAACATGGACTATGTGAACCGGACGAGCTTCAACCATCCACTCATCATCACGGTAGCCTTCGCGATGATCTGGCTGGCAATCACGGGTTTTTACCTTCTATTCCGGACGGCCTGGAAGCCCGACCTGCGGGCGCTGAAGCGCCTGGTGCTCAAGCGACGGGCAGGATGATCGGCGCTTGGGCGGGACTTGAAGGCGAAGCTAGGGCCGGCTGCCCTGGGCGCCTGCCAGACTGATCATCAGCGCCTGACGTCCAGCTCGCCCGACATGAAGGCTTCGATGTCGCGGCGGCCGAACAGGCTCGCATCGCCGGGTAGGCTGTGCTTCAGGCATGTCACGGCGAGGCCCGACCGAACGGTCCAGTCAAGCTCGGCGCCGAGCCGGAGGCCGTGCAGAATGCCCGCAGCGAAGGCGTCCCCTGCCCCGATCCGGTCGATGATCCCGGCGACCACCACCTCCTCGGTCTGCGCCCACGTTTCCCGGGTATCGACCCGTGTGGAGATCCGGTGCCGATCGGCATCGTCAATGTGACGAGCCGTCGACGCCATCAACTTCAGCTTCGGAAAGGCCGCAAAGGCGGCTTCCGCAGCTTCGCGGCGCCGGTCTGCCCCATCGCCGCTGAAGCCTCTTCCCAGCAGAAGCGAGACCTCGCGGTGATTACCGAACAGGATTTCGGCCTTGTCCACGAGCCGCGTCAGGATCTCGCGGGGGTTGCTCTGCCACCGCTCCCACAGCTGAGCGCGGTAATTGCCGTCGAACGAGATCGCGACCCCCAGGCGCTCGGCAGCCTCCGCTGCGGCAATCGCAGCTTCGGCCGATTGCGGCCCAAGCGCCGGCGTGATGCCGGACATGTGGAGAAGGTCCACGCCTTCCAGGAGGCGATCCCAATCGAAGCTGGCGCTGGATGCAAGCGCGAAGCTGCTCCCCTCGCGGTCATAGACGATCTCGGACGCGCGCAGCCCTGCCCCTTGCGCAAGGAAGTAGAGGCCCATCCGCCCCGGACCTGTCGCGACATCGCAAGCATCCACGCCATAGCGCCGCAAATAGCCGATTGCGGCCTGCCCAAGCGCGGTGTCGGGGACGATGCTGACGACCTTGGTGGAATGGCCGAGCGACGCCAGCCCCACTGCGACATTGGCTTCAGCGCCGCCAATATGAACGTCGAGGTGCGGCCGCTGCAGCAAGAGCTCTCGGCCAGGGGGCGTAAGGCGCAGCAGGAGCTCCCCGAAGCAGGCAATTGCCGCCATCAGCGCGCGAGCCACCCGCCGTCGACCGCGAGGGTATGGCCCTGCACGTAATCGGAGGCGCTGGACGCTCGGTCGACAGGTCGGACGACCAGTTCGAACTCCGTTCCCTGGAGCGCCTCCAGGATTCCCTGCTGAACGTTGAGCACCATCTGGGCGTTGGGATTGTCATGAATAAGGCCGATTAGAAAGTTCCGCCTCAGCGCGAGCGCACGGGCCTGGGGATTGGGAACGTAGCCCAGAGCCTTGATCACCTGCTGGACCCGCTCGCGGGTCTCGTCGTTGAGGAGCGGTGAGCGGTTGATGACCCGGCTCACCGTCTTTTTCGAGACGCCGGCCACCCGTGCGACATCGTTGATGGTCGGCTTCGCGGCGCGAGTTGCGGCGGGCAGCTTCTCGTCCCTGTCCGCCAACGCATCGTCTCCCATCGCCGCACGATAGTTTGGCCTGCCGGCGCCCGCCAGAAAAGATGGCGCTGGCCTTGCCCAAGCGTCATTGAACACCTGCACTGACATCGGTTTTCGCCGGATGCAAGAATGACCCACGCAGCTCCCGTCGAAGCCGAGGCGCAAGGCGCGTCCTCGTCCGTCGCGGGCGTGATCGAATCGACCATCCGCTGGCCGGCGAGCTGACGCAGATCGCCCTCAGCGGGCGTCTCGTCGACGACTTCCTTGCGCTGCAGCAGATCTTCCCGCAGGCGCTGGCCGGCAACCCTGCCTTCCGGTCGGCCGTTCAAGCCGCCGTTTCGGCGATGCCCGCGACAAGTCCGCGCGCGCTCATCGGAGACTGAAATGCGTGACCTCGACACCATCATGACGGCGGCGCCCGTAATCCCCGTGCTCGTCGTCGAGCGCGTCGCGGATGCTGTGCCCATCGCCGAAGCACTGGTTGCCGGCGGACTTCCGGTGCTTGAGGTTACGCTCCGGACTCCGGCTGCGCTTGACGTGATCCGAGCGATGAAAACAGTGACCGGTGCGATCGTCGGTGCCGGGACGGTGCTCAATCCCGCGCAGTTCGAGGCTGCCGTAGAAGCGGGATCGGAGTTCGTGGTCAGCCCCGGCCTCACCGATCCGCTCGGCAAAGCGGCGGCGGGATCGAGCGTTCCGCTCCTCCCCGGCGTTGCCTCGGCCGCCGACATCATGCGCGCGCTGGACTTCGGCTTCACGCGGCTGAAATTTTTCCCGGCCGTAAGCTCGGGCGGAATCGCCGCGCTGAAATCCTTCAGCTCGGTCTTCGGGCAGGTCCGTTTCTGCCCGACGGGCGGCATCACGGTCGAAACTGCGCCGGATTGGCTCGCATTGCCCGCCGTTGCGTGCGTCGGCGGAAGCTGGCTGGTTCTCAGCGGCGGCGCCGATCCGGCGGCTATCAGAGATCGCGCGCGGCAGGCCGCGTCCCTTCGCCCCAGCCGATAAGAGGCCAGGCGGATTGCCTTTCAGCTTCAGGACGATTGCTCATGACACCGGTTTCCGATACGGTCCTTCAAAAGAAAAGCCGCGCGGACCGGCCCCGGCGCCGAGGCAAAGGCGATGTCGCGCTGGGTCTCGACCACGGCCCAGCCCTCCGGCTTCTGGAGGAGGTCGAGCTCGATCTCGGAGCCGTCCGGCAGCCGGCCGCCAATGTCGAAATAGTTGCGCCCGTCGCGAACCTCGGCCTCCGCCTCGGTGAAGGTCATCGCCGGCTGTGCGGCACGGGCAGTCTCGAGGACCCCCTCCGGCACGGCGGCGAGCGCCGTCGGCTCCTTACCCGAGGTGTTGACCTTCCCCTCCTGCGGCTGCTGCGCGGGCGAGCCGCACGCCGCCAGGCAGGCGAGGACGGCCAATGCGATCCTTTGTCTCGGCATGCTTCTCTCCCGTGCAAGCACCCGTCGCTCCCAAAGCGCGGCCCTTTGCGATCGAACGGCAGGCGGCGTGAACGGGGCTGCCCGATGAACCCCTACTGGCGGCGGGGCAGCTCGACCGTTTGCTCTTTTAAAAGCGAGCCGTTGCTGCCGAGGAGCGACAGGCGCACGTTTCGCCTCGACCAGTCGATGTCGACCAGCCCGAAATTCTCCGCCCCATAAATCTCGCCAAGCCTCGTCGGATCGGGTTCCACCCACGGCCGCTTGGGGTCCGCGAACGAGAAATTCAGCGACGAGGCAGTGAACTCGTAGAGGCTCGGCAGCACCGGCGAACGATAGATTGCGCCCTGGTGCCGATCCCCCGAGAGAAGAACGGCGTTGTTGATGCCCTTCGAGCGCAGCAGACCATAAAGCCGCTCCCGCTCGTGCGGGAAATTACCCCATTTCTCGAAGCCATGCGCATCGGTGACGACCTGGATCGAAGAGACGATCAGGCGGATGTCCGCCGGGGTGTCTAGCGCCTGTTCGAGCCAGCGCCACTGCGCCTCGCCGAGGATGGTCGTCCCGGGATCGCTGTTGGGGATGTAGAAGCCGAGTGGCGGCGCCTTCTCCTGGTAGGGAAGCGCTTGCAGATCCGAACGGAAGAACCGCGTGTCCAGCATGAGGATCTGCACGCGCTGGCCTTCGGGGCCGAGCAGCATCTCCTGGTGAACGCCCGGGCGGGAGCGGACCGCCTGGTCCGATCCCCAGAAGGTCTCGAAGATGCGCTCGGCATATTCCTTGAACGCGAAGCTGCCCCCGCCGTCATTGTGGCCGTAATCATGATCGTCCCAGATGGCGAACATCGGCACCCTGGCACGGAAGTCGCGGAATTCTGGCCGGGAAGCGAGGCGCGCGTAAGCGGCGCTCAGCGTGGGCATGGTGGCAGCGCCGGTCGCGCGCGTGTCGCCGTAGACATTGTCGCCGATCATCAGGAAGAGATCGGGCCGCTTGGCGGCGATCTCGGGCCAGACGGTCTGGTGCCGCTCCTGATGGTCGCAGCTTCCGAATGCGATCCGGCTGATGCGGGCGCTGCGGTGGTGCACCCGGCGCCCAGCAAAGCCGCGGCCGGGACAAGGAGGTGCCGCTTCATCAGAAGCCGACGTTGATCGTACCGAGCACCGTCCTCGGCGAGCCTACCGAAAAGTTCGGGTTGGCTCCCCCGATCCCGCCGATCGTGCCGGCACTGATCTGAGTCCCGATGTTGCCGAAGTAGAACTTGTCGAACAGGTTGATGACGTTCAGCTGAAAATAGGTGCGCTCCAGACCCAGCGTCCTGAGGCTCAGCCGCGCATCGAGATCCACCAGCGTATAGCCCTTCACAAGGACATCATTCACGTCCGTCGCGTAACGATCGTCCACCCACTTGCCCTGAACGCCCACCAGCACCGGACCCAGATCCACTTCGGCACGCCCACCGAACTGCCACTCCGGGGTCTCGGCAACCATTTTGCCACGCGTCGGCGCGAAGACCGGCCTTCCTCCGACGGCGCCGATCTGCACGTCCTCGTCGAATGCGGCATCGATATAGGCCGCCGACACATAAAGCGTCAGCGGCTGGATGGGCTGCACCGCGATACTGCCGTCGAAGCCCTTGCTGCTCACGGCACCTACGTTCCGGTCGATGGCAATTCCGAGATCCGGATCGAAGGTGGTGATGATCCGGTTCTTGTAATCGATCGTCCAGGCAGTGGCCTGCGCCTGCACACGCCCGGTCGTGTAGCGGAAGCCGAGATCGAATGCGTCGGTGGTTTCAGGTTCGATGTCGACGAACGCCCGGCGATAAAGGTTGTCCGTACGCGGCGCCGAAAAGCCCTTCGCGTAGCTTCCGAAAACGCTGAAGCCCTCTGCGAAACTGTAGGTCGCGCCGATGTTCGGGAGCAGCTTGTCGAACCTGTAATTCTGCTCGAACGGAGCGATGAAGTTGGGCGAGATGGTCTGGACCTGCGCGAGGCTCAGCGGTGCGCACAGCGTGAAGCCGCCGCCGACGCCGATGCCACCGACGTTCGCCGAACTCCCGCCGGCATTGGTGTAGCAGTTCTGGTTGAGCTCGCGCTT
>JALYNE010000153.1 GCA_030773375.1 Pseudomonadota bacterium | reverse complement strand
TCAACGTGAACCTCAAGCACCTCTTCTTCTGCGCGCAGTCGGTCATCCCGGGCATGCGGGAGCGGGGCGGTGGAGCGATCATCAATCTGGGTTCGATCTCCTGGCACCTCGGCATGGCGGATCTCGCCATTTACCAGACCGCAAAAGCAGCGATCGAAGGCCTCACACGGTCGCTGGCGCGCGAACTTGGGGAAGACGACATCCGGGTGACTTGCGTCGTTCCCGGCAATGTCCGGACACCCCGCCAGCTCAAATGGTACACGCCCGAAGGCGAGGCCGAGATCGTCAATGCCCAATGCCTGAAAGGCCGCCTCGTCCCTGAGGACGTCGCCGCCATGGTGATGTTCCTTGCCTCCGACGATGCGCGTCTCGTCACCGGCCACGAATATTTCATCGACGCCGGGTGGCGCTGATGGCCGGAGGTTCGCCCGTCAGCGTCTGGAGCCTCGGCGCCGAACTGGGGGAAGGACCCGTCTGGGTGGGCCGTGACAGCGCCCTCTGGTTCACCGACATCAAGAAAAGGCAGATCCATCGCTTCGACCCAGCGACGGGGGACAAGAAGAGTTGGGAGGCGCCCGAATATGTCGGCTTTGCGCTTCCGGCGGCACCCGGCGGCTTCATCGCGGGCCTCCAGAGCGGGCTTTCCCATTTTGACGAGCACAGCGGCGCATTTCGTCCTGTCGCCCAGGTCGAGCCCGACCTCCCGGCGAACCGCATCAACGACGGCACGGTCGATCCGCACGGGCGGCTCTGGTTCGGCACCATGGACAATGACGAGAAAGCGGAGACGGGGGCGATCTACCGGCTCGGCGCTGACGCCAGCATCATTCAATCGGGCGGCGAATGCTGCATCACCAACGGTCCGGCGGTGAGCCCTGACGGGCGCACCCTTTACCACATCGATACCCTTGGGGGCCTGGTCTTCGCCTGCACGATCGGCGAGGAGGGCAGCCTCGCTGAGCGGCGCCTTTTCTGCCGGATCGACAGCAGCGACGGCTATCCGGACGGCCCCACCGTGGATGCCGAAGGCTGCGTCTGGATCGGGCTTTATTCCGGCTGGTCGGCGCGGCGCTATTCGCCCGAAGGCGCGCTCATCGACACGGTCCGTTTTCCCGTCTCCAACGTGACCAAGATCGCGTTCGGCGGGCCGGATCTACGCACAGCCTTCGCGACCACCGCGCGCCAGGGGCTGAAGCCTCAACAACTGGCCGAGCAGCCGCAGGCGGGGGATCTGTTCGCCTTCGAGGTGGAGACTCCGGGCGTCGCTTCCGCGGAAATCTCACGCGGTCTCACGCGCTGAACGGCCTCGCCGAGCGTCTTCACGCCGCACTTGCTTCGGAAATCCGCCTCTCCTTCTGGTTTGGCGCAACACAAGCTCGAGGCCGGATCAAGGTGCCCAACAGAAAAGGCGCGGAGCCGGTTGGCCCCGCGCCCTCCAGACTCGTTCCCGGTTGGATTGAACCGGGCACGAGTCCAGTTTCCTTCGGGGCCTGCCTCGTTCAACGAGAAGGCTGTTTTCAACCCCTCCTGAGTGCCGTTGACGGCACCGCTATCATATCCGAACAAGAAGCCGCCGATCGTCGCGACGGCGACGATGGCGCTGATGAAGTCCATGTTGCCCTTTGCGGCTTGCTTCCGTCATTGCAGTCCTCCCTATCCTGTCAACCGATTCGCCGGGCTTGTCGGATGATGTTAGAGCAGACTGCGCTAAATCTGACCCGTTCGCCCTGAGCCTGTCGAAGGGCTGTCCTTCTTTTCCTTCAAGGGGCAAAACAGGGCTTCGACAAGCTCAGCCCGAACGGAAAGGAGCACTGATCCCGATTTCACGCAAGTTGCTCTAGCGGTAACTTCGCGAATGGAAGCCTCAATGGTTGTGGCGTGGCGGCTCTTCGGAGGTCCGCCGATACTTGACCGCAAGCTCAAGCACCCCGCCTTGTTGAAGCTGCCCGGTCTTCTCGCGGTAAAGCTCTTCCCAAGGCGTCTTGCTCTCCGGCACCTCGGGCACGCCCTCGGCCCGGCGGCGCTCGATCTCGCCTCCCTCAACCAGCGCATCGCAGCGGCCCTGATTGAGGTCGATGCGGATGGTGTCCCCGGTGCGGAGCCAGGACAGGCCTCCGCCAGCCGCGCTCTCGGGCGAGGCATTGAGGATGGACGGGCTGTCGGACGTCCCCGATTGCCGGCCATCGCCGAGCGTCGGGAGGCTTGTGATGCCGCGCTGAAGAAGCGCATCGGGCGGCTGCATGTTGACCACCTCGGCCGAACCCGGCCAGCCGAGCGGGCCCGTGCCGCGGATCACGAGAATGCAATTCTCATCGATCTCGAGTGCGGGATCGTTGATCCGGTGGTGATAATCGTCCGAGCCGTCGAAAACGACCGCGCGCCCCTCGAACGCACCCTCACGGCCGCGCACGGAAAGATAGCGCTGCCGGAAATCCTCCGAGATGACGCTCGTCTTCATGATCGCGAAGTCGAACAAATTGCCCTTGAGGACGAGAAAGCCGGCGCGTTCCTTGAGCGGCGCATGGAAGGGAAAGATGACTTCCCGATCGGTCGCTTCCCGCCCGGCAACGTTCGCGGCGAGCGTTCGGCCGGTGACAGTCATGGCTTCGCCGTCGAGCTTGCCGGCGCTCAGCAACTCCCAGATGACGGCAGGAACGCCGCCAGCGCGGTGGAAGCGCTCGCTCAGATACTTGCCGGCGGGCTGCATGTTGACCAGCAGCGGCAGGTCGTAAGCCGACATCCAGTCCTCGGGGAGCAGCTCGATTCCGGCGTGGCGCGCCATTGCGACGATGTGCGGCTGCGCGTTGCTCGATCCGCCGATTGCTGTGGTGAGCGCAATCGCGTTGAGGAAGGAGCCGCGCGTCAGGATCTTCGACGGTCGAAGATCCTCGAAAGCCATTTCGACGGCGCGGCAGCCCGTCGCATAGGCCATCTGGCCGCGCTCCCGGTACGGCGCCGGAATCGCAGCATTGCCCGGAAGCGACATTCCCAGGGCTTCGGAGATTGCGTTCATGGTGTTGGCGGTGCCCATGGTGTTGCAGTGCCCGGCCGAGGGCGCCGACGCGGTTGCCGCGTCCAGGAACTGTTCTTCAGTGATTTCGCCCGCGCCGAGCTTCCGGCGGCTGCGCCAAATCACGGTGCCCGAGCCGACCAATTCGCCCTCGTGCCACCCGTCGAGCATAGGGCCGCCGTTCAATGTGATGGCCGGGATGTCGACGGTCGATGCCGCCATGATCCCCGCGGGCGTCGTCTTGTCGCAGCCGGTGGTGATGACCACCGCGTCGATGGGATAGCCGTTCAGGATCTCGACCAGGGTGAGATAGGACAGGTTCCGGTCGAGCGCCGCGGTTGGGCGGCGGCAATTCTCAAAGATCGGGTGCATCGGGAATTCCATCGGAATGCCGCCCGAGTCCCGGATGCCCGCCCGGACGCGGTGTGCAAGCTCGAGGTGCACCCGGTTGCACGGGGCGATGTCGGATCCCGATTGGGCAATGCCAATGATCGGCTTGCCCGACCGAAGCTCGTCCGGGGTGACCCCGTAGTTCATGAAGCGCTCAAGGTAGAGCGCGGCCATGTCGGAACGTCCAGGCGCGGCGAACCACTCGCGCGAGCGGAAAGGGCGAACGGGAACGCGGCTGGTCATGAGGAAACCTCACTTATCGAAGGGAGTGGCTGGGAGCCCCGTCAGCCCGAGGCAGTGGATGCTGAAGCCGAAACGCGCTTGCGGCGGGGTTCGCCCCACGGTGCGCTCTTCTTCAAGCGCGGCGGCGGGCCGCAGGATTCGCGCACGATCAGCTCATGATCGAGCACCAGCTCCGTGGCCGGAGGCGCGCCGCCGACGCGGCGGGCCTTGAGCTCGCCAAGCAAGAGGTGGAGCGCCGCCTCCGCCATGGCTGCCATCGGCTGGCGGACGGTCGTGAGCTCGGGCCAAACGATCGTTGCCGGAGCGGTGTCGTCGAACCCGACCACCGACAGATCGTCGGGCACGTGGAGACCCCAGCGGTGGGCGACGTTGACCGTTGCGGCCGCCATGTCGTCGTTGCTGGCGAAGATCACCGTCGGCCGGTTGTCGCGCGACAGCAGCCGTTCTGCTGCCGACAGACCCGAACGATAGGTGAAATAGCCCTGCTCGATCGCGGCTTCGTCGGGATCCAATCCGAAGTCTGCCAGGCAGGCTCTGAACCCTCGCAGCCGCTCGATGCTGGCGATGTGCCCGGGGTGCCCCGCGATGAAGCCGATCCGGCGGTGGCCGAGCTCGATCAAGTGCCGAGTCATCGCGGTCGCCGCGCCGAAGTCGTCGATTCGGACGTTGAGCAAGCCTTCCGGCGCGAGCCCCATGGCCACGGACACGACCGAAATCCCCGCGGCCTCGAGCTCGGCCTGGACGGGTTTCGACTCCGAAAGCGGCGGGGGGAGGATCACGCCTTCGACGTTGGTAAGCGCGAACCGCCGGGTGGCTTCGGCCTGTTCCTCCGCGCTTTCTCCTTCGCAGGCTTCGATCAGAAGGTGCGATCCGGTGCGCCGGGCGCCCTTGAGCGCGCCGACCAGGAACTGGCTGAGATAAGCCGCGCTGGGATTCGAATAGAGGAGGCCGATGTGCGTCGCTTCGCCGGCGGCCAAGCTCCGTGCCGCCGTGTTGGGCGAGTAATTGAGCCGCTGGACGGCATCGAGCACCGCTTCGCGCGTGCTCTCGCGCACGTTCTTCTCGCCGTTGACGACGCGCGACACCGTCATGGCCGACACGCCCGCCGCGCGCGCCACGTCCTGAATGGTCACACTGCCCCGGCTTCGGCGGCTCGACCGCTTCATCACTCGATCCCTTCAACGCAACTATGCCGCCGACCCGCCGACATGCAAATCATTTGCCTGGCTGCGTTGACCCTTATGGCACAGCTTGCTTACGTTGTGGTAGCGCTATCATAACCCGGCACGAAGTCGGGCGGAGAGAGGACATCATGGACATCATGGGCATCATCCGGCATTTCCATTCAGGCACTTCAACCCCGGCGGCAAGCTTCCGGTCTCCTTCGCGCGGCAGGTCGGCCAGCTCCCGGTCTACTACAACCGCAAGCCCACGGCCCGGGGCGGATACCTGTTCGAAACGACGGCCCCGCTTTACCCGTTCGGCTACGGCCTCAGTTACACCAGCTTCCAGATGTCGGAGCCGCGTCTCGCTCGCGCCGCCATTGGCATGGGTGACAATGCCGAGGTGAGCGTCGAGGTCACCAACACCGGCAGGCGAGAAGGCGACGAGGTCGTCCAGCTCTACGTGCGGGACGACGAGGCTTCGCTGACGCGGCCGGTGATGGAGCTGAAGAAATTCCGCCGAGTGACGCTACGCCCGGGCGAGCGTCAGACGGTTACCTTCTCGATCACCCCTGACGATCTTTCCTTCTGGAACATCGATATGAAGCGGGTTGTCGAGCCTGGTACCGTCACGATCATGGCCGGTCCCAATTCGGTCGATCTGAAATCCGCGAAGCTGACCGTCGCCGCTCCCTGATATCCTGACCAGAGATGCCAAACCTCGATGGGATGGGTGCGGATTGCTGAAAGCAATCCCACCCGTTCATTCGCCGGTGGGCGACTTGGCAGCAGTGCTGGTTTCAGGATCTCCCCTGACAGGGAGGCATTCGATGCAGTCCAGCCCAAAGTTGCTGAGCCTTCAGTGCAAGCGAATGCCTCAAGTCCGACAAGGCGGAAAGACTCAATGGGGGCAGGCGCCAAACGGTATCAGGACCGCTACTGCCGTCGGACGAGGTAGTCGCTCCAGCTTTTTGGAACGGGCTGCCCTGCAGCGGCAGTAAGTCGCACCGCCGTTTTGATTCGTGGCCGCGCCCGATCGTGTCGGCCTCCTCGGGCATAGAGCACACTCAGGTTGGCCTGTGCCTTGGCCTCGTTCGGCGCCTCCGCAAGCAGCCTTTCGAGCTCTGTTATGGCAGCCGCGTCGTCACCGCGGGCGATCGCCATTGAGGCGAGCGTCTTTCGAGCAAGGATCCGGTCCTCGAATGACAGAAGGCCCGATGCGAGCATGCCCGCCAGCGCATCACTCTGGTCTTTGGAGTCGCTCTCCAATGTGGCGATTTGGAAGGCGAAGCGGTGCGCGAAGAACTTATCGGCCTGCCCGCTTTTCGGATCTGTTAGAACGCGGTCAATAGCCCCGCGGGCTAAATCGAAATCCCTGTCAAGAATCCCCTTCTGAGCAAGCGCCAAGTCGCAAAGAGCGACCAGCGTGATCCGGCTGTCGCTTGCCTTGCAAGTCTTGACGGTGACCTTGCGCGTACCGCCGGCAAACGGGTCCATGCCGCTTTGTGGGGTCAGTCCCGCAACACCAGTTTCGGAAGCTACTTGTGACACGAAGCCGCGTGGATCAGGTTCAATCAAGCGTGGAAGACGCGAGCCTAGCACTGCGCGCCGTGCTACTTCCTTGCCCCTGACGACGATTTCGGATTGGGGAGCCTCCGCCTGGACCCTTACATCCGATTGAAGCCCCTGAGTCTCATCATGAGCAAGGGAGGCGAGCAGCATCAAGGGAAAAGACACCAGCATGGAAAGCTCCCGTCCGCGCACGCAGCCTAACCGAGGCAGGTGGCGAAGTCCATGATCGTCGGTGCCTCGCACGCATCACGAGGTGCACCTCGGATTTGGCCGCGCTGCTGCTTGCTTTCTGCTCGGTCCCGGCAGTGGCGCAAACGCCGGTCGAGCGCCACGGCCAGCTCCAGGTCCAAGGGAACCGCATCGTCGACCAACGTGGGGAGCCGGTGGTCCTGCGCGGCATGTCGCTATTCTGGCGCCAGTGGGCAGCCGGAATATTACAACGCCACGGCATCCTTGACGACAAGGAGACGCGGCTTTGGTGGGATTTCATGGAGCGGAACACGCTCAGTTATCTGAACTGGTCGGTCGCCGAGAAACCGGAAACGTCGGCGGCCTTGCGGCCCGGCGCCTCCGGCAAGGGCGGTTGGCCGCTCCGGATGCTCTCGCCCTCGGGCCGCTTCGTTCGCGATCACCTCCGCAAGATGAACCCGAAGGGGCTTCGCGCTCGAGCAGCAGATCCATGCGGCGAGGGCACCTGCTGATCGTCTGCCATTGCACGGGCCGCCCGTCCGTGGGACGGTGAAGCCATGATCCGAATGGCACGACGACACTTCATGGCCATGGCCGGCGCGGCGGCCGTGATCCCCACCAGCAGCGATGTCGGCCGCGCCCAGATGTCTGGTCTCGCGTCCATGGCCGCTCGAGCCGTGCCGATCGGCGCAGCCGAGCGCGAGGCACGGATCGCTCGGGCGCAGCAGCTGATGCGGCAGCAGGGCCTTTCCGCGATCCTGGTCGAGCCGGGATCGAGCCTTGTTTACTTCACCGGCGTTCGCTGGAGCCGCAGCGAGCCGCTGACGGGGGCAGTGATTCCCGCGGAAGGACCGATCGGCGTCTTCACACCTTTTTTCGAGGAGCCTTCCGTGCGCGAAAGCCTGGCCGTACCGGCGGACTTGCGCACCTGGAACGAGCACGAGGATCCGCTTCAGCTTGTGGGCAACTGGCTGAAAGAGCGGAAACTCGGATCGGGCACGATCGGAGTCGAGGAGACTGTCCGCTACTTCATCGTCGACGGACTTCAGCGTGCTCTACCACAGGCGCGCATTCGATCGGCGGCTCCGGTCGTGCGTGCAC
>JALYNE010000152.1 GCA_030773375.1 Pseudomonadota bacterium | reverse complement strand
ATGGTCCGGAGATCGACGCCTGCCGCTGGTGGATCGAGCAGGAGCGCGTGCTCATCCGGCCGCCAATTACGGTCGCGCTCGGCGCCACCGCCGCACGCTCCCTCTTCGGCAAGCCGGTCACGATCTCGGCGGTGCGCGGCCGCGCGCACAAGGTTCCCGATGGGGGCGAAGGCTGGGTGACGGTGCACCCCAGCTTTCTCCTGCGCGTCCGCGACAATCGCGAGGAGGAATATGCCCGCTTCGTCCATGACCTGCGCGTCATCGGCGAACGCGCAAAGGCGCTCGCCTGAAGATCCGCAATCGTTCAGCTCGTTTAAGGAAAACTACACGAGCAGCGTGACCTTCCGGGAGCCTGCTCATGTCGAAGCTCACCACCGCCGCCATCGCGCTTCTCACATTTACCATCGCTGCTCCCGCCGGCGCGCGGATCGCCGGCCGGCATCCTCAGGAGCCGGTGCGCCCGGCCAACCCGTTCATCGGCGATAGCCGGCTTCGCGGCCCAAGCCTCGGCCGGGATCTTCGAGTCATCCGTTCACAAGTCGAGCGCGCCCGCAGCAGCGGGGAGCTCTCGACCAAGGAGGCTCGGCGGCTGAAGCGGGGAGCGCGGCAGATCGGGCGCTTGGCTCGCCGCTACGGCCGAGATGGCCTATCGGAGGCTGAAAGATCGGAGCTGGAGGCCCGCGCTCATTACCTGCGGGATCCCGCTAAGCGCCCAGGCAAGTAGCGCAGACGGTCGCGCCGGCCGATTCCAAGCCAGTGCTGCCAATCACAGATGTCCGTGCCGGGAAGTGCGTCCACGGGCTTTTCCAGCCGCACCTGGTTCAGCTCTCGCGGCCGCTTTCGATCTACTGCGGCGCGTCGACCGCTTGCTTCGGCAAGTTCCGAAGCATCTCGCGGCTGATGATCTGGCCATAGTTCCGCTCGGCCGAAGAACCGTGGTTCATTCCGACGGCTCGAGGTCCGGTGGCCGTCTTGATGTAAAGGAGGCCGCCTGAAGAACCCGGCTCGGTGTCACAGGTGTGACTGAAAACCAGTGGCGCGCCCGGAACGGGCAGCGGCTTGCATCGGGGCGAATAGCGTTTCGTCCTCGAAGTCGCTTCAGGGAAGCTGTGGTAGCTGACCATGAACGCGTCCGAACGACGTGCCAGCTCTTTCGCTCCCATCGGCCGCACCATCAGCGGCGACACGGCGGCAGGGGCGGGGGTGTGCAACTTGAGGATAGCCCAGTCGGGTGTGAGCGGATTCGGCTCCGCTCGAGCGGTGAAGCGAGCCACCTGAGAAGAACCAACGAGCGAGCCGAACACCCTGGCCCCCGCGGCCGAGCGTAGTTCAAACGCGCAAAAGTCGATCGGGATTACCGCCGTGTAGCTTGGTGTTTGCACCCGCCTGAAGTGACCGGTCGTGAGCACAGTGGCGCGGTCGCCCACCAGGGTCGCGGTTGAAGCGTATCGCTCGCCGGTGGCGGGATCTCTGCAAACGATCCGCCCAACGCCCGAGAACGGCGCCTCAAGATCCGCTGCCAGCGAAGCTCGCTCGTCCTCGCCGACGACTTTGGCCGTCGCTGGACCAAAGGAACCGGTTGCGAGGGCGAAGGCGAGAAACACCGGCCAATGCTTAGTTCGGGAAAGAACGACCATCGCTTAGCAATGTAGGGGATCATTCGCGGCCGGCAAGCGCGCTGCTCAGCGGCGGACGTTCACAGCCGCACCAGCATCTTGCCGATATTTTCGCCCTTGAAGAGGCCGAGAAAAGCTTCCGGGGCCGCCTCGATGCCATCGTGCACCGTCTCGCGCGACTTCACCGCGCCGTTCGCGATCCAACCGCCCATGTCACGGTAGAAGTCCCCCATCTCGGCCATATAATCGGTATAGATGAAGCCCTTCAGCATGATGCGTGCGGCAATGATGCGCATGATGTAGCGGAAGGCGGGCGGCTCGCCGCCATTATAGCCCTCGATCATGCCGCAAATGGCGAAGCGGGCATTCTGCCGCGCGGCGGCGAAAGCGGCGTCGAGATGATCCCCACCGACATTATCGAAATAAACGTCGATTCCGCTCGGGGCCGCATCCATCAACTGCTTGACGATCGGGCTCGCGCGATAATCGAGCGCGATGTCGGCGCCGAGCTCGCGCAGCCAGGCACATTTCTCCTCGCCCCCGGCGGATCCGATGACGGTGATGCCCTTGGCTTTGGCGATTTGCACGACGGCGGAGCCGACCGCGCCCGCCGCCGCCGAAACGAAGACCGTGTCGCCCTCCTTCGCCTGCGCGACACGCAGCAGACCGAAATAAGCGGTGGCCCCGGTAAGGCCGAGGTTCCCGAGCCATTGCTGATCGGGCACATTCATGGGCGGCACTTTGGTGAAGTGCTCGGCCCTTCCGATGGCTTGCTCGCGCCAGCCGAACATATGAAACACCGTGTCGCCGGGCTGGAGCCCGGGCGCGCGGCTCTCGACCACCTGGCCGACCGCCCCGCCCTGCAGCGGCGCGCCGACTTCGAAGGGCGGAACGTAGCTTTTTACATCGTTCATGCGCCCGCGCATGTACGGATCGACCGACAGCCAGCTGTTCTGGACGCGGACCATGCCGTCCTCGAGCGGCAGAAGCTCAAGCTCCTTGAGCTCGAAATTACCCGCCTCGGGCATTCCCGAGGGCCGTGATTTCAGATGCCAGGCGCCCGTTCCGGCCATTTTATGCTCCTTCGACGGTCGCCGCCGGGGCGGCGGCGCTCAGGCGAAGGCAAGAGACGACTTCCTGGCTCAGCGCGCCTTCGCGACCAGAGCGCCCATGGTCTTTTTCGAAAGACCGGGCAAGCGCGCGGCAGCGGCGCCGACCTGCGCCTTGTTGGCCGCCGGGCCAACCTGGATGAGACCGACCATGCCCATGCCGACGTGAGGCAGGCACTTGTAACCGTAAAGGCCCGGAAGCGTGCGCTTGAACACGATCTCTTCGTTGATCTTGCCCTTGAAGCTGTTCCCGCCAGCCGGAGCCATGCCCGCGATCGATTCCGCGTTGTGGCCTTTGTTGGTCGCCAGGAAGTTCACGGTATCGCCGGGCTTGATGGCGATGAACGCAGGCTCGAAGACCATGAGCTTCCCATCGGAGCCCTTGTTCAGCATCTTGACCTGCCATTCGCGCGCCTCGGGGGACGAAGGGGCGACTGCAAAGGCGGCAAGCGCAAGCGCTGCGCTGATGGCCAGTCTCATAACTCTACTCTCCTTCTTATATGCTCAGATCACGCCTTCGCGCAGGAACTGCGCCGCGTAATGCGCGCCGCGCGCGGACATCGCCATGTAGCTCAGCGACGGATTTTGGCAGCCGCCCGATGCCATGCAGGCGCCGTCGGTGACGAACAGGTTCGGGACATCGTGCGCCTGGTTGTACTTGTTCAGAACCGACTTCGTGGGGTCCTTGCCCATGTGGGCGGTACCCATTTCGTGGATCCCCAGCCCGGCGCCCCCATAATGTTTGCGCACGGTGACGCCCGTGGCGCCGGCCCGCTCCAGCATCTCCTTGGCGTCGGCGTTGACCTGCTCGACCATCCTGCGCTCGTTCTCGCCGAGCGAGACGTCGATGTGAACAATCGGGATGCCCCATTTGTCGGTACGCGTTGGGTGAAGCGTGACGCGGTTTTCCGGCCGCGGCAGCATCTCCCCGAAGCCGCTGAGATGGATCCGCCATGGGCCAGGCTTGCGAAGGCTCGCCTTGAACTCCGGCCCGACACCCGCCTGTCCCAAGCCACGCCGCCAGTTGTCGCGCATCACGCCGCCTTGAAAGCCATAGCCGCGCAGCAAGCCTTGGGTGGGCTCCGTCACGTTGCTGTAGCGTGGAATGTAGAAACCGTTGGATCTTCAACGGATTGTTCATCGAGCACCTGTGCAAGAGTCTCTGCGGCCGCCGCAATTTGATACGCGCTTCCCATATGGGGGCAACGCTCATCTGCCCATGCCGTGCCAGCGTCGGCCGTTGGCACGGGCGAGACGCCCGCTTATTGCCTGCCCCGGACCGTCTCCAAGGGGCATGGGCAAGATGTGCAATGAGGTGCGGCGGACCGTCGCGTTGGGGCAGATCCGCGACGACTTCAGCCAAATCCGGATCCCGCTTCGATTCCCCGAAGGCGCGCCGAACCTCGGGCCCCTCGAAAGCATCCGGATCACCGATCCGACCGCGATCATCCGCGCAGCCCCCGAAGGCGCCGAGCTTGTCCAGCGGCGCTGGAGCTGGCCGGGCCCCGGCGGCAAGCCCGTCTACAACTTTCGCTCGGACGGACGCGAATTCACCAGCGGACGCTGCCTCGTTCCGGTGGACGGCTTTTTCGAATTCACCGATCCCCCTCCCTCCGAACGCGCTCCCAAAAAACGGAAGAAAGACAAGTGGCTTTTCACGAAAGCGGGCGAGGACTGGTTCTGCATCGCCAGCATCTGGCGCACCAGCCAAGTGGGCGAGGCGTTCACCATGCTGACCACGGATCCCGGACCCGACGTTGCGCCCTACCATAATCGTCAGGTGGCTGTCCTTGATCGCAGCGACTGGGCCCGCTGGCTCGATGCGGCGGTGCCCGCGGCCACGATCCTGAAGCCCCTCCCCGCCGGCACGCTCGAAGTGACGCAAGTTCGCTGAGCCGCCTCCGATGTTGCGGAATCCGGAACGGGAGATTGCCGCGACCGCACGCTCGCAACAATGCCGCCACGCGCCATATCGGCGCGCATGAGACAACCGGCCCTTTTTCTGCCGCATGGCGGCGGCCCCTGCTTCTTCCTCAATGAGAACGGCCCCGTTCCCGAACCGTGGCGGCCGATGGGCGACTTTCTCGCCCATGCCATTTCCGGCCTCCGCGACCGGCCGCGCGCGATCCTGGTGGTGTCCGCGCACTGGGAGGAGCCGGTTTTCACCGTACACAAGGGCGAGCGGCCCGGCCTCCTTTTCGACTATGGCGGGTTCCCACCGCATACGTACCAGCTCCGCTGGGATGCGCCGGGAGCACCCGACGTCGCGCATCGGGCGGCGGCGCTGCTCCAGGCTGCGGGCTTCGAAACCGGGACCGAGGCTCAGCGCGGGTGGGACCACGGCGTCTTCATCCCGCTCAAGGTTGCGGTGCCCGGCGCGGACATCCCCACCGCCCAGCTCTCGCTCCGTGCCCCGCGCGGGGCCGAAGCTTATGATGCCGGCGCCCACATCGCTGCCGGCCGTGCGCTCGCTTCGCTTCGCGACGAAGGCGTGCTTATCCTCGGCTCGGGCATGAGCTTCCATAATATGCGTCTTCGCGACGGCTCCGCGCAGCAGGCCGCTGATCGCTTCGACCAGGCGCTGACCGAACTTGTCACCGATCCTGACCCGGATCGCCGCGACGCGGGGCTCGCGCACTGGGAAAGCTTGCCTGAAGCTCGCGTCGCCCACCCGCCAGGACAAGAAGATCACCTCCTGCCTTTGATGGTGATCGCCGGAGCCGCGGGCACCGACAAAGGCGAGCACATCTTCCGCGATCGGGTTATCGGCTGGACAGTCTCAGCCTACCGCTTCGGCTAGATTTGAGTCCAAGTCAGGTGGAACCAGCTGGCGGCTCCGAAACCACGGTACACCAATGAAGCTAGGCTCGTTCCTGGTTCAAGGAAACCAGGAACGGGCCTAGCACGTCACCTTCCGCTCAGCGCCCGAGCTGGCCCCGGACCGCCCCTTGCGGGAATTCCGCATTGTGGATGTTGACGTAAAAGGCGGCGGGATTGGCCTCGATCTCGTCGGCCAGCGCTCCGGGCGCGCCGATGCAGCCTTCCGAGCCACCGTCGGTGGGTGCTTCGAGCGTGACCACCGGCGGGCCTGCTTCGCCCGGCATCCCGCGATGGATGTGGGCAACCGTCGCCGGGGCGATGTTGCGGACATTGATGTCGTAGCAGATGTTGTCGGTGGCATCGACGATGGTGATCTCGGCGGTGCCGCTGCCATCGGTATCCCCCGGGCCAGGCACTTCCTGCGCGCCGGTGAGGCTGGCGGTCATCCCCTGCTTAACCGCATCGGCGATCGTCTCACAGCCCGAAAGGCCGAGCGCCAGCGCAAGCGCCACCGGAACCAGATTTGGCTTGTGGTTCTTCATCACTCAACTCCTTTACCCCGAGCGCTCCTCTTGCACGGCCTGAGCCGCAGGAGCGCACTGCTCAACCCTTCTTGATGGCAAGCTGTTCCGCGCACGCTGTTCTCGTCAGAGCGCTGGCGAGCGTGTCGACAACGGCTTTTCTGCCGCGCAGCGTTTACCGTTTGGCAACCACTTCCTGCTAGTCCAGCGCCGGGGTGGGGACAGAAGCGAAAGGATCGCTGCCGTGTCTCAAGCTCAGTATCTCCATGAACAAGCTGCCGTTGCGCGCCAGATGGCGGAAACAGCCAAGCTCCAGAACGTCCGCTCCCGCTACCTCCAGTCGGCGGCAATCTGGGCGCAGCTCGCGGAGCGCGCCGAGCGGCTGGAACAGATGCAATCCACGCCGTGCGACGCCCGCTGGTAGAGGAGGCTTGTGAAATGAAATCCCTGCTCAGCGAACTGTTTGCGACGCCCGCCAGCCAGCCGGACTGGCAAGTTGATCTCCTGAAGGCACTTGGCTGCGACGAACAGCGGCCTCAGCCGCAACAGCATGCTCCCAGCACCAAATTCTACACTGCGCCGCCCGCTCTCAGCCGCTACTTTGATGATGCTGCAGGCGGGTCGCAAACGAGCGCGCGTTAAAGTGCCGAGTTGAGGCGGCGGCGAACGCGCGCCTTCCCCCCCCCCGCCACGACTGGTCGGAACCGCTTAGCCTCCTGTTCACCACCCTTGATAGGCAATCAAGAGCACTTGCCCTCGTACCAAAGCATGTGCCCGCTTCGCTTTTGTAGCGGCACGGAAGTGTGGACGACTTCCAAAGAATTTGGACAGGGGGGACAGAATATGACCAGCAACACTCTTCACAGCTTCAGGTTGGCCCGAACTTTGATGATCGGAGCTTCCGTGCTTGCGTTTGCAGCCGGGTCGGCTGCTGCCCAGACCGGCAGTTTCGCGACCACCCCGCCAACCAACAGCCAAACCGGCACCAACGGCAACACGGCGACACACACCGCACCGAGCGGCACGACGTCGACTGGCTTCCAGAGCGGCAGCAACAACAGGGCGAGCGTCAACAATGGCGCAGAGGGAAGCGGAAACAGCTCGGCTTATGCCCAGACCGGCAACAGCAACAGCGTTACCGTCGAGCAGCTTGGCCTCCAGAACAGCTCCAGCGTGCAGCAGTCCGGAGACTTCAATACGGCCCGTCACCAGCGCTCGGGCGATCGCAACTCTGCCGGGACGTTCCAGCAGGGCAACACGCACAGCAGCACCGCCACCCAGCAGGGCAGCGACAACGTTGCTGTGGTCGCTCAATCGCACGGCGATCGCAACGGCAGCACGATCAGCCAGGGCATTCGTGCCGACGGATTCACGACGGCCGTGAATGCCAACCGCAACACGGCGCGCGTGACGCAGCGCGGGTCGGACAATGCCTCAACGGTCAACCAGCGTGCCAACAGCGCCGCCGGCATCGAGATCTCCGACAATGCGGTGACCATCGTTCAGGGCGTCGATGCGCTTCTCAGCAACGGCAACACCAGCTCGGTCGCTCAGGAGAGCCGCGGCAACCTTGCCGAGGTGTTTCAGTTCGAGGGCGGCTCGTCTTCGCTTGCGCGCAACGAAAGCAGCATCACTCAGCAGCACCAGGGT
>JALYNE010000151.1 GCA_030773375.1 Pseudomonadota bacterium | reverse complement strand
GGCGAGTCGACATCGAACAGCGGGCCAATATACCGGTTGCCAAACCAACGAATACGGGGCATGAGGTGGGTCTCCGTGTGCGGATCAACCGCGTAGGATCACTATGCTTAGGCCGGATCAACCGGCTGGGTCATCGGGAATAACTGCTTGCGCTGGGCTTCAATCAAAAGGTGCTCAACCAGGCGACGCGTCTCATCGTGCAGCAGCATGCGGTGAGCATTTGCTGTGTACCAGCCATAAATATCCGGCTTATGCTGGGCCATGCCGGCACCAACCCAATCGGCAACCATCTCGCGCACATAGGTTTCTGGCATCGGAAGTGGTTGCGCGTCCTCTTGCTTCAGCGCGATCGGCTCCGGAAGCCAGTATTCCCAGTGGTGGGGGTTGCGGGTCCAGTGATGCCGCCAGGCCATATGGAACTCGCTCGGGTCGGCACTTTTATCCATCTGGCTGCCACGTCCAGCATAGAAGCGGCGGACATACGGCCCCCACTCTGCCGGTGTGAATTTTGTCCAGTCGTGGAGAAGAGCGCGCCAGAACGGCACATCGAGCGCAAGGGCAGCCCAGAAGACAAACCATTTATGACGCAGAAGATAGCTGGCGTACTTGAGGTGCGATTTCATACGGCTTGTTCCTCTGGTTGCTTCGGTTGCTGAGGCTGCTGCCCCTCGCGCTTCGCCTTTTCGACGCTCTGGCGCTTGGCCTCCAGGTCGAGCTGCTGCGACTCGGTGAGCGGCATCCAGGCGCGCTCCCGGTGCAGGCGGTAGTCAGCGGGGGCGTCACCCAGCAGCAGCCGTTCGACGCTTTCGATCAGCGGATCGACGTTGTTCCGCACGGCGACAATGTGGTCGCCCAGCTCCATCAGCAGCGTCAGCACCGTCTCATACGCCAGGTCACTGACACCGGTGAGCCGGTCGAGGTGGAGCTGCGGCAGTTGATTCTTGTACTCGCCGCGCACGTCCTGGATAAAGGCGAGGGTGTCCGCGATGGCGAGCTTGGGATCGACCGTGTAGACCTTCGCCTCGGCCTGCGGGATGATGATCGTGTCATCATCGTCCGTACGCTCAACACTCTTCACGCCCGTCATGGCGATCAGCGGCTCAGCGTTGCGAGAGATGACGTCGAGTGTGAGCGAGGCCAGCTCATTCACGCGGTCGAGCAGCTCCAGCACACCGCCAAACGCAGGGACGCCGTTGCCGTCTTCGCCCTCCTCGTAGGGCCCCATGAAGAGTGGTACAACGGGGGCCCATGGGTTGCGCTGGACGCCGCCCTGCTGGGTGCCGTCACGATAGGTGCGGACTTCGCCGGGCGTCCACAGCTGCGCGTACTCATGTTTGCCGCCGGCGTCGGCCGCCTGCTTGACGATCAAGCCAAAGGGCTGTCCGCTGATGGTGCCCCGTACCGCTTCATCCGGCCGGTAGGCATTCACGATCGGCTGCTGGCGGTTGCCGGCCACCAAGAGTGCGCCTTCGCCGGCCACGCCAGCAAGGGTCAGGAGCCGGCCGTACACGCGATCGAGGTCGTATTGCTGGCGCAGTGCCTTGACGCGGTTCTTGGTCGCTTCACTCGCCTCCAGCTGCAGATCCCACGCGCCCGGCACTTTGGCCACGTCGACACGTACACAGCGGGGCAGCGGGCTGAAGATCAGCCGCGTGCCTTCGTAGAGCTGCCGCGCGCCGACGTAGAGCTGCACCTGCGATGATTGCAGCGCCGCCAGGCTGGCCCGGTAGCGGTCGTAGACCGTGCCGTCGTAGTAGCGCCGATACTTCTGATAGCGTGCCTGGCGGGCCTTCAGGTCCGTCTGGTACGTTTTCAGGTCGGGCAGCGTGTCGAAGATCGAAGTAGGCATGGTTAGCGTCGTTTCCAAATACCGAGGGTCTGGCCCTGGGCAATGCGGCTGGAGAAGAGATGATCAGGGGCAAGCGCCAGAACACAGCCGTCGCCGTCATCCGGCGAGCGCTGATGGTCCTTCTTGAACTTGTCCTTGTCCTGCAGCTTCTTCACGTTAATGCCCCGTACATTGCGCCATTCGTAGAGTCGCTCACACAGATCCGCTTCAAGTGCGTCCGGTGGCTGGATGAGTGCGAGCCCTTTCAGTGTCTCGGCCGCCTCGCCGTGCATCTCGGTAATGAGGTCGAAGTACGCCTGGTCGTCGTGCGGCGTCCCGTTGAAATGGACCTCAAACACCTGGAAGTCCGTGAATCCTGCCTCCAGCTCGGCATCCGCCTGCAGCTGGTCAATGACCCCACCGCCAAACCCACCGCCTCCGTCCACCCGGATATGCAGTCGTTTCACGCCCGTGTTCGCCAGCATGAGCGCGGCCGTTTTGATGCGCTCTTTGTAGGCAATCGTGTCCTGCTTCCAGAACTGTGTTTCACGCCACACGCGGCCGTTATGGCGGATAAAGAGCGTGCCGTAGTCTTTGCCCCAGCGGGCAACGTCGACGCCCATCGTTGCCCGTTCCGGATCATGCGCAACCGGTGGTCGCCGGCATGCGGCCTCGTAGCGACCGACGGGGATCAGCGTGTTGTCGCTGATATTGGCCGGTGCCACGCCCAGCACGCGGAACAGGAACTCTGGGTCCGGCCGATAGATGATCCCGGGCTCCCACGGGAGCTCGAACGTATGCGCATCCGGATCGTGTGTTTCGACCCGCTCGTAGTGCTCGCGCATTTCTTCAGTGATGTATTCACGCCGGGTTGCACCCGGCACAAGCTCCCGGTCGGCGAGCACATTGGGATGAAATACACAGGAGATGCGAAAGTTCGCGACGTTGGACTTGCTCTTCAGCTTGTGAAAGGTGCTGGTCCGCGACTGCGGGTTGGCCAGCATGAGCACAATCACGCTGCCGCCCGAGGCCATGGCTTTGATGGCGTTGAACACGAAGTCCGCAACGCCTTCGGCCTCGTCAATCACGAACATCAGGTAGGGGCCATGCTGCCCATGTACGCGAGTGGTGCCGGTGCCGCCGTTGTCGTTGGTCGCCTTGCCTTTGGCGAAATGGTTATCGCGATACTTGATCTGGCAGTCTTCCAGGATGGTGCCTGGCAAGCCCTTGCCGCGCCGGTCGGTGCCGATCTCCTTCCACAGCAGGTCTTTGATCTGCTGCTGGCTGGGCGCGAACGTGTAGACGATCGCCGGCGGAAAACAGTCAAAGAAATGGTTGACGAGGCCCGAGCTGAGCTTGGTCTTGCCGACGCCGTGGCCGGCTTCGACCCGCAGCCAGTTCTTGATGACCTGGCCCGGCTGCCAGTGCTGCAGCTCATTGCGCTTGATCCGGCCGGCCTCATAGTCCCGTCGCTCGTGCATCTGTTTGAGCGCGAGCGTGTAGGCGGCGATAATTTCCCCTTGGCCCGGATGCTCAGCATCCCCCGACCAAGGCTCCCAGCCTAACTTTTCCTGAATGTAGGCTGTTGGATTGAAGCGGTAGGTTTGAAAGGTGCTATTCGTCTCCGCACGCCGGCGTCGTTCGATTTCCGCCTGCGCGCGAAGCTGAATATCAGCTGCCGAGGATGACGCTGAGGAGGTCATCGCCAGCCGCCAATCGTTCAAGTTGCTCGGTGCTCAGCTTCGAGAGATCGATATTCTTGGCGATGCTCTCGATCTGCTGCGTCGGCTTGCCTAAGCCCTGCTCCGCCAGCCAAATGAGTGCCGTCTCGCTCGGGCCGTTATTGGTTTCCGTGCGCTTGACCATAACCAGCTGTTCGGGTGGCAAATGCGGAAACGCCGGACGCTTGACTTTGATGACGCGGCCTTCGCCGTCGATCTCTACATCGTCGACCGTGACCATGCCCGCCGGCGCATACTCGGTACGGACGACAACCAGGTCGTTGTCGGCACGGGCTTGCAGCGCATCGACGTTGTCGCCAAGGCGATCAAAGACCTTGTCGTTGGCCGACTCGATCTCGGGTGCATAGCGCTCTGCTTTGGGCTTGCGTCCAGCGCCTGGCCGTGCCCCGCCGTGTCCGTTACTCATGGGTCAAAGCTTGATTTGTTTTCAAGATTTCAAGTTGCGTGCAATTGCCCGCAGCGCGCTTTTGCGCGCAACTGGTCGTATGTGGGCGAATGACCGCGAGCCATAGCTCACGGGTGACCAGCTGCTCAACCTCGGCCAATTCAGCCTGGAGTGCTGCAACCATGTCCTTTAGCTGTCGCATCCGGCTCACGATCGCTTCATACCCTTCGAGCGCGGTCGGCATCACCGGGCCGCAGGCCTCGCAGATCACCAGCGGGCCGAGGTGCCAGAAATCGCCCTTCAGGAGGCACTGTGGACAGGTGGTTGCGCCGTAGGTCATGCCTGGAACGTCCATCTAGCGTTCCTTCGATGCGGGCTTGAGCTGGTGCCAGCACAGGCCGCACTTGGGGCACTTCGCAAAGGTATGTCGGCCGCGGCGCTGGATCTCTAGCAAGCGGATCTTGTCGCAGCAGCGAATCACAGCAATCATAGTGGATGCGCTCCCTGTCCATCCCAGGCGACGGCTAAGCCCGCGGCAATCAGCATCAGGTTCAGGCAGCGGTCCTCGGTGTTGCGGATTGTGACCTCTTCCCGGCCATACTTATCGGGGCCATGGGTTTCAATCGTGAGCGGCCATTCCGGGTCGGTGCTGATGCTTGCGGCTACGTTCAGCCAGTTACGCACAAACGCATCGGCCTCGTCGCCGATAGGCGTGCCTTTCTTGCCGGCGTCCAGGCCCGCGAAGCGCCCCTTGATGACAAACAGGTGCTCCACGCCCTGCAGGGTTGGGCCTTGCAGCTCGAACCAGGCCGTATCGCCGTCGCGGACGCCGTGCTTGTCGACGCCATTCACTACGCGGTGATGGAGGCGCGCGGGGAAGATCATGATTCGTCCTGTACCCGCTGACCGAAGCAGTAACGCTTGTGTGCAATTGCGCGACGCATGCACGGGCCGAGGTTGTACCATTGCTTCGGCGTCATCGTGAAGCGCTTGAACTCACGCATGAGATACCGTTCGCCGGGGGTCATACAGACACCTCACGCCACACGTTAAGGGCGATTTGTACGGCCACCGCCTGGTAATAGGGATTGCGCACCGCCGCCAGGTCACTCGCGCAATTGAGGCAGCCGAGCTCGACGATTACGCCCGGCCACTTCGGCCGGCAGAAGCCGAAATCTGACCAACCACGCCATGCCTTTGCCACTTCATTCGAGCGAAAGCCTCCGTTGTTCTTGATACCGGTCGCCGCGCACCAGCGCTGCAAAAAGAGCTTCGCAAACGGCAGCGCGTAGGGCGTTTCATCGTAGAGAATGAGGGCACCGCCGTCGCTGCGTCCAGCGCGATAGTCCAGGTGGAAGTCAATCGCCATGTCACCGTCGGCCGCGGTCAGCTTCCAGGCCTCCAGGACGTTGATTTCGCCCTGCAGATCGAGCACGTCGTCCAGGAAGACCACGCCGCCCAGGCCCGTCGCTACCGCATTCAGATGACACCAGCGGCGCATGCCGCGCACGATCTGGATCAGCTCGTCGCGCTCGACGACACCGGCCGCGGTGTTGCCGACGTCCGCGCCGCCATGGCCAGCGGCCAGAAAAAGAGTCTGCTTGCCCATGGATTACCCGCTACTTTCTGTGGAAATGTGGTGCCGGGTGGGGAGTCGAACCCCGTTGGTTGTGTCGGCTCTGGCGAACGTGGCCAGGCAGGACGCCGCCCGCTGCGGACCCGGCATGAACGATTAGTCGTCGAAGGTCGCGTAGCGGTCGAGGCGCTCGCGGATCGTGGAGCGGTCCCAGGCCAGGCTGACCAGGTGCACGATCACGATGAACGCCACAATGGCGAAAAATTGAAGGGTGCTAGCGAGCATCGCCATCCACATGCAACTTACGGAAGTAGTCGCGCAAATAGGGCACGCGAATACCGAGCTGGTCACAGTTCTCAAACAAGCTGATGCTTTCCACGCCACAAAAGCCGGTCGCCACCGTTTCAGCCACGGGCAGGGTTGAAATTTCAAGCGATTGCAGCACCAGCAGCAGCAGCACAATCACCAGTGTGCCGGCCTTGCGCGTCAGGCCTTCGCGACCAATTGACGAATCGAGGCGCTTGTAGCGAATGGCACACAGCACGCCGGTGATCGTGTCGCCGATCATCAGGAGCAAGAGCAACCCGATGAACGGATTAGCTTTGAGCCAGGCGAGAAACGGCAGAAACGAGGCAAGATAGGCGGACGAATTCATCGGCGGGACTACTTTCGGAAGCGATGCAGGTTGAACATCATCAGGAAGCCTACGCACCAGGCCAGGCCGGAAAGGGCCATCTGCAACTCAGGGGTCACGGCAGGCATTACGGGTTACTCACATAAAACCAGTAGGCCATCGCGCCCGCATTGCCCACGCCGTCAAAGCCCATATTTTTGCCTTGCAGCATCAGGCGGTGCCAGCCGTTGGTCAGCTTCGTGGTGTCTATCGCGACCGTTCCAGCGAACTCACCAGTGCCTTGCCTAACAGGAATGCCGGCATTGCCGTTGTGAAAGTCCGTGTCCAGCGCAATGTAATAGTTGGTCAGCGGCGCCGATGTCGGTTCGGGGCCAATCGATGCACCTTGCTCGATCCGGATCTTGGCCTGCCATACGCCGGCGATCGGGGCGGTCGGAGGATTGAAGAGGATGGCCTGGGCGTACTGCGCTTTCGTGTACCAGCCGCGGCCTTCGGTGTAATTCTGGGTGCCGTCCTGGGAGTAGAGCGCGGTCGAGAGCGGCCGCGAGCTGACGACACGATTGTTCAGACCGGTCGAGGTACGTTCATCCACGCCATCCGGCTGCCGGACAAAGCCACGGAAGCGGAATTGTGTCCAGCCACTTTTCTCGATCTGCTGGGGATCAATCCGGAATGTGTCCTGCCAGGCACAGGTGCGGGCCTGGGCGTTGAATGTGCCGCCGGTCTCGATGCAGCGGGCATACGTGCGCTCGAACTTTTTGCAGCCAATCGCCGTGTCGTCGTAGCACAGCTTGGTGTCGCCGGCGAGCCCGTGCGGATAGGCCTGCACCAGCAGGGTCCGGAACACGCCCGGATTGTCGTGCATGATCGACGTGACGGTCACATCGAACGGGGCCGAGATGTCCTTCAGAAACGGCCAGCAGACGCGCGTATGCAAGTGCATCGGATGGGCTTCGTCTTGGAAGCGCCACGCTTGTGAATCCAGAGCAACGTGCCCGGCCGTCGTATTGCAGCCAACAGGATGCTGCGCAAAGGTTGCTACCGGTGGCGAGGTGGGCGCAGCCGTCGCCGTGGGCGCTGGCGTGGAAGGCAGCACCGTGGCCGTCGCCGTGGGTGTGCTGGTGGGCTGCGCCGTGGGGCTGCTGGTTGGGCTGGGGCTGCTGGAGGGCTGCGCTTCAGCGAGCGCGACACATTGCACGCGGCTGCCAGCCACGCGGACTTCACCGGCGCATTGGGCTTCCCACGCAACTGAGGCTACGGTTTGGCCGTGAACACTCGGCAGAGCGAACGCAAGGAGACAGACCAGTGCAAGCAGGGCACTCGTGAAACGCATACGCATGGATGCGTCCTTTCAGTTATACGCGAGCGGCGGCCACGCGCTTGGCGGTGGCGACCTTCGCGCCGGCGCGTTTGCCACGCGGCGGCCACGTCTTGGTTGGTTGCATTAGTGTGTGACCTTCGCGGGAAACACAAAAATGCGAACTGCCACCACCTCGGGGAAGAGTTGGCGGAGTCCGCGCTTCAAGCAGCAGAAGTTTTTGTTGTGCCGTAACTGTACAATACGTACACACGTTTCGATA
>JALYNE010000150.1 GCA_030773375.1 Pseudomonadota bacterium | reverse complement strand
GTACCACGGTACGGCGGGTACATTGGCATTCGAAGCGAAGGCGGAGGCGATGACGGCGGCACTGACGATTGGAAAGGCGGCGCAGGAAGCGGGCGTGAACGTTGAGACGATCCGGTTCTATGAACGCCAGGGCCTGATCGAGCAGCCGCCAAAGATAGGCCAGGCTGCGCGGCGCTACGCGCCGGAAACTGTCGAGCGCGTGCGCTTCATTCGGGAAGGGCAGCACCTCGGCTTCACGCTGCGCGAGATCCGCGAGCTCCTGGCGCTGCGGACAGATCCGTTGGCCGACTGCGCCGAAGTTCGTCAACAGGCCATCGCCAAGCGCGACGAGGTACAGCAGAAAATCCGGCGGCTGCACGAGATCAGCTCCGCGCTCGACGCGCTAATCGCCACCTGTCCCGGGTGCGGCACGCTCCAGGCGTGCTCAATCATGGAAGCCCTCGACCACCGGCCCGCTGTCGCTCGCGGTGGCTCACTGGCCCACCGCGAAGTCTCCGAAAACCCCAAGGAGCAACAAATGAAGAATGCCACCCTTCGCATCGAAGGCATGCACTGCAACGGCTGCGCGCAGACCATCAAATCGCTGATCGAAAAGGAGCCGGGCGTGCGGATGGCCGACGTCTCCTACAAGGAAGGTCAGGCCCGCGTGCTCTACGACCCGCAGACCGTCAGCGAGGACAGACTCGCCGAACTGGTGGAAAAACCGGGATACCGGGTCGTGGGGCGCGCGTGACCCTGGAGCCGACCTTCACGAGCCTCGTCGCATTGCCGATCGGTCTCGGTCTGCTCGGCTTCGTCGAGCCGTGCTCGATTGGCTCAACGCTCGTGTTCATCAAGCACATCGAGGGAAAAGACGGGTCCGCCAAGCTGGCCCAGGTTGGCCTCTTCGCGCTCGTGCGCGCCGTGTTCATCGGCTTGCTGGGCGTACTTGCGGTCATGCTGGGAACCGCCTTCTTCGGCTTGCAGCGCGTGGCCTGGATCGTGCTCGGCGCCGCCTATGTCGCACTCGGACTGCTCTATCTCACCGGTCGAGCCGGCATCCTGATGAGGTCGCTCGGGCCGAGCATGGCGCGGCTGTCGGACGCTCGTGGCTCGGCGACGCTCGGGCTGCTGTTCGGACTGAATATCCCGGCTTGCGCAGCGCCACTGGTCTTCGCCCTCCTGGGTGCCGCCGCCGCTGGCGGCGCGGCGGGCGCAACGCTCGCGAGCGGGTTCGTCTCGCTTGCGCTCTTCGGCCTGGCGCTCTCGCTGCCGCTCATCCTGGCAGTGCTGTTCGCGCCGGCACGACGCGCGCTCGACTGGCTGGCCGGGCTGTCGCGGCGAATGCCGTTCTGGACCGGGCTCCTGCTGGTCGCGCTCGGCGCATGGTCGATCTGGTTCGCGCTCGCGGTGCCGATGACCCCGTGAATAACGCGAGAGATCGGCCGATTTCTGGCTGGCCGAGGAGGAGAAGATGAGCACAGCTACGGCAACAGCCCGCGAGGAGTTCCGCCCGTGGACGGAGGAGCCGGCGAGCCGGCCCGACCGCGCGCGCATCCGTGCACGCATCGGCGGCCTGCACTGCTCCTTGTGCACCGGCACGATCGAAAAGGCGCTCGGCCGCCAGGCTGGGGTCGACAAGGTCGCGGTCAGCCTCACGCACGAGCAGGCGTTGGTCGAGTACGATCCGGCAGTCGCCCGACCGGAAGCGTTGCTAAAGACGCTACGCGACATCGGCTACACGATTTCGGACCCGCGAAAGGTTCGCCCGTTCGAGGAGGAAGAGCGCGAGCTCGTTCGCGAAGGCCGACGGTTCCTGATCGCCACCGCGTTCAGCCTTCTGGCGATTGCGCTGATCACCAACCCCACAGGCCCGGCTTCACTCCTCCTGCACGGTGTTGTCTTCATAAGCCTCGTGGCGCTGGTCTTCCTGGTACTGCGACCTCGCGGCGTCGCGGTCGCCACCGGGGGCGCCGTCGGTCTGATCGGGGCAGCACTCGCCTTGATGATAGTGAAGGAGGAGGGCTGGTTTGCCGCGGCCACACCGTGGCTCGTTGCAGCCATGGCCGGGGTTCTCGTCTTCGGCGTGGGGCGCCATATCCTCATTATGGCGGCTCAGGCCTTGCGGCGCGGCATCCTGAACCAGCACGTCCTCCTCGAGGCCGGTGCGTTCGCGGGCATCGCCGGCGGCATCATCGGGCTGGCGTTCTCGCCCCCCGGCTACCCAACCGCCGCCTTCTTCTCGGTCGCGGTGATGGTCACAACCTACCACATCTTCTCGGAGTGGCTGTCGCTGATCGTGAAGACGCGCAGCTCGCAGGCAGTGAAGCGCCTGCTCGACCTGCAGCCGGCAACGGCCCGCGTGGTTCGCGGGGGCGTCGAGCTCGAGCTGCCGATCGAAGACGTGGCGCTCGGCGATCTCGTCCGCATCCGACCAGGCGAGCGCGTGCCCGTGGACGGCGAGGTCGCCAGCGGCCATTCGGGAGTCGACCAGTCGTTCGTGACCGGCGAGCTCATCCCGGTGGAGAAGGGGCAAGGCGATACGGTCGTCGGCGGCTCGATTAACGGCACCGGCACGCTCCTGGTGAAAGTGACTGCGGTTGGCGAGGGCAGTTTCCTCCACAAGGTGATCCGAGAAGTCGAGGACGCCCGCGCACTGAAGCCCGGCATCCTTCACCTCGTGGACCGCGTGCTCCAGGTCTACACACCAACGGTTCTATTGATTTCGGTGCTCGCTTTTTCAGGCTGGCTTCTCGGCTCCTGGCTCATAGCGGGTGATCCCGATCTGGAGCGGGCCGTGTTCGCGGGTTTGAGTGTCCTGGTCATGGGCTATCCCTGCGCTGTCGGGATTTCGGCCCCGCTGTCGATCGTTCGGGGCGCCGGGGAGGCGGCCGAGCGCGGCATTCTGATGCGCACCGGCGAAGCGTTTCAAGGCTTCCGGTTGGTCGATACGGTTGTCCTCGACAAGACCGGCACGCTCACCGAGGGGCGGCCGACGGTGCACGAGGTCGAGGTGGTCCAGGGCACCGCCGAGGAGCTCCTCGGGCTGGCCGCTGCGGCCGAGGCCAGTTCCGAGCACCCGCTGGCCCAGGCAATCGTCAGGGAAGCGTTCGAGCGCGGCGCCGTTCCGCCCGACGTCGACTCGTTTGAAGCAGTTCCAGGAAAAGGCGTTGTGGCGCGCATCGACAATAGCGAAGTCGCTGTGGGCAGCCCGCGGTTCCTCGCCGAGCGCGGTGTGAAGCTGGGGCGGCTGGAAGACCGGATTTCGGCTCTCGAGCAAGCCGGGCGGACCGTGATCGCGCTCTCCCAAGACGGGCAGGCGCTGGGCGCGTTGGCCTTGGGCGACACGCTCAGGCCCGAGGCCGTCGACGCAACTGCGCGGCTAAAGGCAGCAGGGCTCCGGCTCGTGCTACTGACAGGGGACAACGAGCGCGCCGCCCGCAAGGTGGCGCGCGATGCGGGCATCGAGGAGGTCCACGCAGGCGTGCTGCCGGATGGCAAGGCGGACGTGGTGCGGGGCCTTCAACGCGGCGGTCGCGTCGCCATGGTCGGTGACGGCATCAACGACGCGCCGGCGCTCATGCAGGCGGACGTTGGGATCGCGATGGGCGGCGGCACCGACATTGCCATCGAATCCGCGGACATCATTATCCTGTCGAACCGTCTCGATGCGGTCGGACAGGCGCGGGAGATTAGCGCGCGCAGCTACCGAAAGATGCTGCAGAACGTCACGCTTGCATTCCTGTTCAACGGGATCGGGATCCCAATCGCGGCGACCGGCTTGATCTATCCGGTCTGGGCGATGGTGGCCATGGCGGTGAGCGTGACTGCGATCTTCTTCAACTCGTTGTGGGGTCGCCCGCGGTTATTCTTCGACGCCGTCATGAGCGTAGGACGGCCTGTGGCCTCGTCGGCCCCGCAGCCGGCCTGAGGGAAACGAGCTATGGACAGTGCACTCATAGACCGGTCACCGGCCGACGTGCTCGACGATCACCTGCGGGAAAGAAAAGAGGGATCGGTCGAGCAGGATCTGTCGCGCAATTACTCAGATGACTTGGTCGTGCTGACGGGGGGCGGCGTGTTTCGCGGCCATGACGGTCTGCGCCAGTTGGCCGAGCGGCTGCGGCAGGAGTTGCCCGACGCGACCTTCGAGTATCGCACGCGCCTCATCGAGGGCGAGGTCGGCTTTCTCTTGTGGTCGGCCCGGAGCGCGAACGCCTACGTCGATGACGGCGCCGACAGTTACGTGATCAGGGGCGGTCGCATTGTGGCCCAAACGATCCACTACACCGTCAAAACCACTCCATCCAGGACTCCGCAGTGATGGCGGACGTCGGGGGCGGCACGGTCGCCCGGTCCCGCGCGATCCTCGATCAGCCCGAGCTGAACATCGCCATCTTCGCATTCCTGCTGAACTATCCATGGGAATTCCTGCAGATTCCCCTCTACGCAATGCCGCTCGACAGACTCCCGTCGGAGGTGATCAGGATATGCTCCATCGCAGCCGTCGGTGACGCTGTCATCATGCTCGTGTCCTACTGGGCAGTCGTCCTGTTTGCTCGTAGCCGCTGGTGGATTCTGCGGCCGATCGCTCGTCAGATTCTCGGCTTTATTGCTGTTGGCGTGTTCATCACGATTGCCATCGAGCATCTCGCGACACAATCGGATCATCCTTTGTGGAGCTGGCGCTACGCACGTTCCATGCCCGTTGCGCCGGTGGTCGGCACCGGCCTGTTGCCTCTGATGCAATGGCTGATCCTGCCGCCGCTCGCCCTCTGGTTCATAGCGCGGCAGCTCGATCATCTTTGGCGGCCTACATCGGCAGGCGGGCTTTCCGACAGGCGACAATCTCCAGGCATCGAGCCGGCAACGCGGTGAAGTCGGACCAGATCACCTCTGGCGGTCCGCAATCGCGTACAGAGAGCCGGAGGCGGCTGACGTGGCTGCTGGGCAGCTACACGATGCTCGGGCCATTCTCGATCTCGACCTACATGCCGTTCTTCCCGGCGCTGATGGCCAGCATGGGTGCGGGCCAAGCCGAGATTCAGCAGACCCTAAGCGTCTACATGTTCGCGTTCGGATTCATGATGCTGTTGCATGGGCCCTTGTCCGATGCCTTGGGCCGGCGGGTGGTCGTGCTCACCGGATTGTTGGTCTACGCGGCCGCATCGATCGGGGGTGCACTGTCCACCTCGCTCGTGCTGCTGATGCTGTTCCGAACCTTCCAAGGCTTGTCGGTCGGCGCCGGAAGCGTGGTCGGGCGCGCAGTCATCCGCGACCGGCTTGAGGGACCCGAGGCGCAGAAGCTGCTCTCTCGCGTGACGATGATCTTCGGCCTCGCGCCCGCCGTGGCGCCCGTGTTTGGCGGCTGGCTTGCGGAGTGGTCCCCTTGGCCGTCGGTGTTCGTCTTCCTCGCGCTGTTCAGTCTGCTTCAGTTGGTCGCCAGCTACTTCTACCTGCCGGAAACGCTTCCACCGGAACAGCGAACTTCGCTGAGGCCGGCCGAGCTTGCCCGGAACTATAGGTCGGTGCTCGGGTCGGAGCCATTCTGGCTGTTGTCACTGGCGATCAGCGGAAACTTCGCCGGGTTCTTCCTATACGTGTCCTCGGCGCCATGGTTCGTCATCCAGCACCTCGGACTCGATCAGGACCAGTTCGGCTGGCTGTTCATCCCGGCCATGACCGGGGTTATCCTCGGATCCTATCTATCGGACAGGGTCGCCAAGCGGCTGCAGCGTCCGACCACCGTCCGCTGGGGCTACGGCATCATGTTCGCAGCGGTCGTTCTCAACTTAACCTACAACAGCTTTGTCCCGCCCGCGTTGCCCTGGGCAGTTCTGCCGATAGCGCTCTACACGACGGGCATGTCGCTCGCGATGCCGAGCATCACGCTCCTGACCCTCGACATGTTTCCAAGACTGCGCGGCATGGCTGCCTCAATGCAGAGCTTCATCCAGACGATGGTGATGACGTTCACCTCCGCTCTGCTTGCCCCGCTGCTCGGTTCTTCCGGCATCAAGCTGGCGATCGGGTTGCTGTGCCTGATGCTGGCGGGGTTTGCCGCATGGTTCATCTACGCGCAAAGGTTTCCACCGGATAATCTGCACCCGAAAGCGTGAGGCTTGAGGGGTTGTAGTCATAATCGCTAGCTCTCACTCGGCGTGCTTCACGTCTTCGAGAAAGCGCAACCAGTGCTCGGGCAGCCCATGGACGCGGGCGCCTTCGCGCAGCAGCGTGAGATACCGTAGGGAGGGATTGCCGTCCGTCTCCTTGCCTTCCGCAATGTAGGTCACTGCGGTCAGCGGATTGCCGTCTATGTCCTCCGCATCAAGCCAAGCCGGATGATAGCGACGGCCGGGCACCCCTTCGCTCGCATCCAGGCGGACGAGGTCTCTCCGGGTGATCTTGTAGAGGACACCCCAGACCTCCGCGCCAGGGTCGGGCTCGACGTTAGCGGGCGCCGCCTTGCCCTTCGGCCGGCCTTCCAAATTGAAGCGAAGCCGATGACCCTTGATCCGGCCGGGCCGCCATTCAAGTGGCCGCATTCGACGCCGCTCACGGAAGGCGCTGTCGTGCATGTTCGCGCCAAAGGCAAAGTACCAGACCTCATCGGTCGGCCTGCCTGTCAGCGGAATCCCGCGCAGGCGGTAATGGCACCGTGACAGGAGCCATGATCTTGCGATGCGGCGGCGTATCCATCGGGCAATCCGTAGGCGCAGGTGGTTCACATATCGCCTCCACTCTTGACGCTGCGCAGGCGGCGAACGGTGAGGAGTTGCAGAACAGCGGCAGCAGCGCTGACGGCGAACACGGCAGAATAGGATGCCGCCTCGGCGATCGCGGCGCCCACGATCGGCAAGAGTGTAGCCGGCGCCGCGAGCGCATTGAAATAGCCGCTGTAGGCCGGCCGACGATCGTCTGGCGAAATCTCCATCAGGTAACCGAGATAGGCGATGGTCTGACCATTGCCGACCGCGCCAAGTACCGCGAATACAACCACGAACCAGGGCAGCACCGGCGCGGAATGGTCTGTCGCGATCCAGGCGAGGGTCAGGAGCGGCGCCAGAACGCCAAGCGCGGCGGCGGCTTCGAGCAGGCTGCGCTTGCCGCGCACGTCTCCCCACCAGCCCCAGAGCGGATTGGCCATGAGCGCACCCACGGTCTGCGCACCGAGGAAGACGCCCACATAAGACGAGGTATCCGGCCCGGCGGTCGCCTGGAGGAGGTAGAACGGCAGTGCCATCGTAACGCCGCCGCTGAGCCATTGGGCATAAAGGAACAGGCGGAAGCGCCGATCGACGCGGAAGACCTCAAGGCCGGTCCGGAGGAAGCGGCGGAAGCCTCTCACGCGTTCCGGTGATTGGGGCGCCTCGGGTTCGCCCGCCGACACGAAGGACAAACTGGAAGCCAGGAGCAGGAGGGCACCCACCATTAGAACCACGGCATAGCCTACGGGGAACGTTAAGGCATCGACCACCTTATCGGCGATACCCGCGACGCCGAGCGCCAGAAGGCCACCTCCGAAGAACCGAATTGCCAGCATCCGACTCCGGCGCTCGGAAGCGATCAAGCGGGCTACGATATCATTGTAAGGCACGGCGACGATCCCGCTGACGAAAGCGTAGACCGACCACAGCAAAAAGAAGGTGGCGATCGCTCCCGGTCCGGGTCGATCGCCGGCGGTCGCGACCAAGCCGACCACTCCGACCAGACAGGCAACGCGTCCGAAAGCGCCGGCCATATAGAGCGGCAGTCGACGCCGGCTCTGTTGAGCCAGATAGCCGACGATGATCTGCGGGAACAACCAGCCGTATCGCGCGATAGCCGCAG
>JALYNE010000149.1 GCA_030773375.1 Pseudomonadota bacterium | reverse complement strand
TCGGGGACGTGACGCACCTCGCGACGCTCTTTCCCAAGATGCTGCAGCGGCTTCGCAAGACGGGCCGGGGCGCATGGCTCGACCAGGAGATGGAGCGGCTCGCGGACCCGTCCAATTACGCCAACGATCCGGCCCAGGCTTGGAAGCGCGTGCGGATCCCGAGCCGGAAGGCTGAAGTGCTGGGGCGCCTCAAGGCGGTTGCCGCCTGGCGCGAAATCGAAGCGCGCTCCAAGAACCTGCCGCGCGGGCGCATCATGAAGGACGAGACGCTGGCAGACATTGCTTCGCATCCCCCGGCAAACCAGGACGCGCTGGCCCGGGTGCGCGGGCTTTCCCCAAGCTGGAAGTCGAACGACATCGGTGCGCGGCTGATCGATGCGCTCGCTTCCGCCCACCCCCTGCCCGCTTCCGAAATGCCACCGCGCGAGGATCGGCAGCCGGGGCTCGGCAAGGAAGGAGCGCTTGTCGCCGATCTTCTGAAGCTTCTCCTCAAGATCAGGGCGCGTGAAAGCAACGTTGCCGCGCGGCTCATCGCCCGTTCAGAGGAACTGGAGCTCCTTGCCGCTGGGCGACGCGAGGGCCTGTCGATTCTGGCTGGCTGGCGCTTCGATGAATTCGGGCGCGATGCGCTCGATCTGGTGGAGGGGCGGCTCGCTTTCGCCGTGCGGAGCGGCAAGCTGGTGATGACTCGGACGGAGGCTGAGGGATGATCGCGAGGGCTGTGATTGCAAGTCTGCTGATGATCGAAGCTGCCTGCACGACGGTTCCTGCGGAAGAGGAGCAGGTGCCCGTGCATGGCGAAACCGGGCGGAGGTGCGTTGAAGGTCGGGCGCAACATCTGGTGGGTCGGCCCGCCAGCAGCGATCTCGGTCGTGAGGCACAGCGCCTGACCGGCGCCGGAGCCCTCCGCTGGATTCGGCCGGGCGATGTCGTGACCATGGATTATCGTGAGGACCGCCTCAACATCGAGCTCGACGAGCGGCAACGGGTGAAAGGCCTGCGCTGCGGATAGGGGCGAAGGCGTCAGCGATCAGCCCTTGCTGACCTGCGGCTTCAGGCCGAGCAATGCCGAAAGTGTCTTCAGCCGTCGCTCCACGGCCTCACCGTAAAGGGCTTCGCTGCCGTTCTTGAGCTTCAACGTCAGGAGATCACCGTCCCGCGACAACGCGCTCCGGTCGAGGCCTGCCGCGACGCCGCCGCTGAGGCGCTGGCCGAGACGCATGGCGAGTCCCCACTCCGAGGCGCGCTTCAGCTCGTCGGGAGTGCAGAGCGCCGCGACCTCCGAGGCTGCAAACTCGCGCCCGCCGCCGAAATTGGCGTGAAGGGCCTGCGCGATCATCACTCGGCCGGGACCATCGAGCGCAACCCAATTACCGTGAAGCGCCGTGTCCAACCCGCGTTCGGCTCGGAAATCGGGATGGGCCTGCCAAGCAACGTCGGCAAGCATACAAGCCGCGAGCCTCAGCCGCGCCGCCTCTGGTTCATCGTCGAAGATCGGTGCCAGCCAGCGGTCGAGCAGCGCTCCATGCTCTGCAAATCGGCCGAGGCCCCGCCCTGCCTCGCGTGCAGCTTCAAGGAGAGGGTCTCGGGCACGGACCTCCGAATCCAGCCGGTCGTAAAGCAGGCCTTCGCGGATCCCGAAGCTGGAGACGATGAGGTGGCTCGGGCGCAGCCCTTCCACCAGGTGCCTGAGAAGAATGGTCGCATTCGGAAGCGTCGGCACCCTGGAAGGTGTGAGTGGGGCAAGCGCCTTTCGTTTTCGCCGGTCGAGGTCAGCAATTGCCGCCTGCAGTTCGGCCGGCCGTTCGCTGCGCATGCTGTACTGATGGATGATCGGAAGGGGGTAGCCGCTGATCTGCATGTCGATACGGGCGAGCGCACGCCAAGAGCCGCCGACCAGGTAGAAGGGGCGCTTTCGAGCTCCCTTGGACAAGCCCGCTTCCTCGAGCGCCTTCGCCACTTTCTTCGCCAGCGCGGCTTCGCCCTTGGCAAGAAAAGGCGTGATTCGGAACACGCCGAGTGGAAGCGAAACCGTCCGGCAGATCTTTCCGTCTGCCACATCAACCAGCTCAAGGCTCCCGCCGCCCAGGTCGCCGACGATGCCATCGGCGTCCGGGATCGCGGAAAGCACGCCCTGCCCGGCCATTCGGGCTTCCTCATCGCCTGAAAGCATTTCCGGTTCAAAGCCGGTCGCACGGACCTCCGCCAGGAAACCGGCGCCATTTGCTGCATCGCGCACAGCTGCAGTGGCCACGACCAGATAGTCGGTGACGTCCATCTGCTGAGTCAGAATCCGGAAACGGCGCAGCGCCGCAAGCGCCCGCGTCTGGGACTCCTCGGTGAGCCGGCCGGTTCGAGCCAGGCCTTCACCGAGCCCGGCCAGCACCTTCTCGTTGAAAATGATGAACGGGATGCGAGGGGAGCCCGCATAGACCACAAGACGGACCGAATTCGACCCGATGTCGATGATGGCAGTGGTTCTTTCGAACAAGGGCTTTCCTCAGTAACCCCGGCCCAAGCGGAGCTTCGGCACCGAGCCGCTCTTTCGGAGCGCGGCGCCCCGGCCGGACAGCGACGGATTGGTCATGAAGTAGCGGTGAAGGTTGAACGGCTTCGAGCTTTCCGCAGCCATTCGTTGGTAGCTGCCGTCGGCAAGCAGCCGCCAGCTCTGCTCGTTGTCGATCAAGTTCGCGACCATGACCTGGTCGAGTATCTGGGTGTGAACGGTCGGGTTTTCGATCTTCAGCATATATTCGACACGCCGGTCGAAATTCCGCTGCATCCAGTCGGCCGAGCTGACGAAAAGCATCGCCCCGCGGTTGGGAAGGGTCTCGCCGTTCCCGAACGCCCAGATACGGCTGTGCTCGAGGAACCGCCCGACGATGGATTTGACACGGATGTTCTCAGACATGCCCGGAAGCCCCGGGCGCAGGCAGCAAATGCCGCGGACGATCAGCTCGATGTGCACGCCGGCAGCACTGGCCTCGTATAGCTTGTCGATGATCGCTGGATCCACGAGCGCGTTCATCTTGGCCCAGATCACGGCCGGCTTTCCGGCCCGCGCATTCTCGATTTCCCCATCGATTAGCCGGCAAAGCGACTGACGCAGATCGTGGGGTGAGATGGTAAGGAACGCGAGCTCACGAGGCTCGACGTAGCCCGTGATATAGTTGAACAGCTGCGCCACGTCACGGCCGACGCTAGGATCGGCCGTGAAGAAGCTCAGATCCGTATAGATGCGCGCCGTGACAGGATGATAATTGCCGGTGCCGAGGTGGCAGTAAGTCCGGTAAGCCTTGTCCTCGCGCCGCACGATCATCGAGACCTTGGCGTGGGTCTTGAAGTCGATGAAGCCGTAGACGACCTGCACGCCCGCCCGCTCGAGCGCGTTCGCCCAAAGGAGATTTTGCTCCTCGTCGAAACGAGCCTTGAGTTCGACCACGGCTGTTACGGATTTGCCTGCTTCGGCGGCATCGATCAGGGCGCGAATGATCGCCGATTGCTTGCCCGCGCGGTAGAGCGTCTGCTTGATGGCGACGACCTCGGGATCGGCCGCTGCCTGCTTCAGGAATTCAACGACGACCTCGAAGCTTTCATATGGGTGGTGGACAACGATGTCCTTGCTCCGGATGGCGGCGAAGCAGTCGCCGCCATGTTCTCGGATCCGTTCGGGAAAACGTGGGCTGTAGGGCGGGAACTTGAGCTCCGGCCTGTCCTCCTCAACGAGAATTTCGAGATCGCCGATCCCAAGAAAGCCGGTGGATTCAAATACCAAGGCTTCGCTTGCCTGAAGGCCTTCCCGGACGAGCGCTTCCAGCTCGTCCGGCATTCCCGCTTCGAGTTCGAGCCTGATCACGCGCCCGCGGCGCCGGCGCTTGATCGCGCTGCGGAAGAAGCGAACGAGATCCTCGGCTTCTTCCTCGACCTCGATGTCGCTGTCGCGAATGATCCGGAAGGCGCCGTGACCGAGCATCTCGTAGCCGGGAAAAAGCGTCGAAATGTGGCGGCGGATCAGCGACTCGATGGCGAAATAGCAAGCCGCTTCACCCGGAACCCGGATAAAGCGCGGGAGAGTTGCCGGGACCATCAAGAGCTCACGGATGGGCTCACCATCGGAAAGCCGCTTCAGGTCGAAAATTAGTGAGAAGCCCTTGTTCGGAATGAACGGAAACGGGTGGGCCGGATCGATCGCCTGCGGCGTCAGCACGGGAAAGATTTGTTCGCGAAAGTGAGTGTCGAGCCAGGCGGCCGCTTCGGGCTCCACCTCCTTGCTGCCGATGACGTCGACGCCGGCCTGGGCGAGCGAGTGCCTGAGCTCCCTCCAAACCTCCTGCTGGCTCGCCGTAAGCCGGTCGCCCGCGGTCGCGATCGCGGCAAGCTGCTGCGCAGGCGTCATCCCATCCGCCGACCGTTCCTCCACCCCGAGCAGTTGCTGGCCTTTGAGGCCGGCCACCCGAACCATGAAGAATTCGTCGAGGTTGGATCCCGAGATGGAAAGAAAGCGGAGACGTTCGAGCAAGGGATGGGCGGGGTTCGTGGCTTCTTCGAGCACGCGCTGATTGAATGCCAGCCAACTCAGCTCGCGGTTGAAGTATCGCTGCCGGGATTGCTCCGGATCAGCATAGGAAATGACCTCGTCCAGCGGAGCAGCTGAGGGGTTGTCCATCGTCAGGCCCGGTTTCTCGCTCGTCTGATGATGCCGGCGTCGGCGAGCGCGCGGCGGGCCATCGGCACGGTGATGCGCCGATGGTGTGACAACATGGCCCGATCAAGCACGTCGACGACCTGCTGAACGGCAACATAGCTTCGTTCGATCCGTGGCACCAAAAATTCGGGAAGGTCCGGCGGCGCAGCGACCCCGCGATCGGAAAGTTTTTTCAGCACGAGGTCGCCGATCAAGGTGTCGTCGGGCTGCTCGATCCTGACATGCGGCGTGGCCCCGAGGCGCGATCTCAGATCCGGAAGGCTTGCTTTCCACGCAGGCGGCGCCGCATCCGCAATAAGCAGCAGCGGCCTGCGTTTCTCCTGCGCTTCGTTCCAGGCATGGAAGAGCGTCTCCTCGTCGTGGGTCTCGGCATTGTCGAACAAGCGACCGCCGGTCTTCCTGACGAAGATCCGTCCGAGAAGGCTCCGGCCAGACTTCCTCGGACCGGTCAGCACAGTCGCCATGACCGGCCAGAGCGACCAGCGCTTGAAATGGTCGAACGCTGCCCTGTTCGCGCTGGAGACGAGAAAATCCTCGTCCTTGTCCGCCACCGGCCAGTCAAGCGGCAGCGCGATCTGATTCACGATCCCGCCTATTCCGCATCGGGCGCGGATGCGCCCGGGCGTGACATGACAAGCGTGTTGCCGGAAACTTCAACCGTCCACCCCTGCCCCTGAAGCGCCGATGCGAGCGCCGCTGCATCACCGGTGAAGGTGACGCGCATGACCGAGGTGCCGCCGATTGAGGGGCTGGTGGTGAGCGCCATGGTTACACCTGGCACGCGGCTGACAGCGACTTCCGCCTGCTGAATGGCTGCAGCGGTGGGGGTCTGCACGCGGACGCTGACTGCCGTCGCGCTGCCGACGGGAACGGGGATCGTCGCAGTCGACGCTGCCGGTGCCGCCGCGGTGCGATTCGCCGCCTCAATCTCTTCAGCGGCCTCGGAAATGACTTCGGGTTCTTCGATGATCAGCGTCGGATCCGGAATGAGCACACCATATTCAAGCGCACGTGTGTAGACGGCGTCGAGCCGGCGAACGCCCTCGTCGAGCAGCCGCGGCAGCGCGGCGGCATTTTCCACGCGAAGCTTGAAGCGGCCCAGCACGCGATTGTCGGGTCCGAAGCGCGCGATGAACTCGCCAATCGCTGGACCACCCGGGTAAAGGCGCTTCAGGTGGATTTCGGGCGTGACGACGTCCGCTGCTCCATACTGGTCGAGCAGCATCCGCCACCATGCGCGGCCCGGGCGCCGCGTCTGCATGACATTGAGAAGCAAAGGATCGATACCGGAGCCGGTGGGGCGCACATAATCGACGGCGCTGTTCCCGGTCCGGAAGCGGGCCCAGGCTTTCTGCCATTCGTTTCGAAATTCGAAGCTGTACGGCGTGGATCCCGTGACCATCACCGGAATCACCAGCATCGGTGCCGAACGGCGGCCGGCAAGCGGCCCTACGCCAAGCAATTGCCCGGCACGCGCACGGTCGAACAGCACTCCCAGCCGTGCAATGTAGCGCCGCGGCCCGATCTGCTCCTGCTCGATGATGATCCCGGAAACGATCGAGTTCAGGACAGAATCCGACAGGTCCGGAGCCGCACTGATGGGGTTCCCGGTGGTCTTTGCCCAAAGCGCCTTCCAGCCCTTGGACTGCGCCTGGCGCCATCCTTCATAGCGGGCCTCCTCGCTATTCTTTGCCGCGACGTCCACTTCGACCCCGGTCACTTCGAGCGTGCTTGCGCTATCGATCGGGGGGACGCCCCGCTCGGCTCCCTCGAGCTGCGCATAGAGGGCGCCGCCGCCGACCACGAGCGAGGCGACAGCAAGGACGGACAGGACGGGAGGCAGGCGTCGGGAAAGCTTCACAGAAGCGCCTTTTAAGAGTTGAACGTGGAAATCCAAGCGGGATGTGGTTAGGCGGCATCATGAACGATCCCGACCCGCGACCCGAATCCTACACCTATGCGAGTGCGGGCGTTTCGATCGCTGCCGGGAATGCGCTGGTCAAGGCGATTGCTCCGCTCGCAAAGTCGACCGCGCGCCCGGGCGCGGAAGCATCCCTCGGAGGATTCGGCGGCTTTTTCGACTTGAAGGCCGCCGGATATCAAGATCCGCTGCTGGTGGCGGCCAATGATGGGGTCGGTACCAAGCTCAAGCTCGCCATCGATCATGACCGCCATGATGGAGTCGGCACCGATCTTGTGGCCATGTGCGTCAACGACCTGATCGTCCAGGGGGCGGAGCCGCTCTTCTTCCTCGATTATTTCGCAACGGGCCGGCTGGAGAACGGCGTGGCGGAACGGGTCATTGCAGGCATCGCCGAGGGCTGCCGCCAGGCCGGATGCGCCCTCATCGGGGGCGAGACGGCCGAGATGCCCGGCATGTATGCCGAGGGCGATTACGATCTTGCCGGTTTCTGCGTTGGCGCCGTGGAGCGCGGGGAAGCACTGACCGGCGAAAAGGTGAAGGCAGGAGATCTGATCCTCGGAATCGCTTCATCCGGGGTGCATTCGAACGGCTTTTCGCTGGTCCGGAGGCTCGCTGCCGACAAGGGTTGGAAGCTCGAGCGCCCCGCTTTGTTCGACCAGGAACGTATCCTGGTGGAGGCTTTGCTAGAGCCCACCCGCATTTACGTCAAATCGCTCCTCCCGATCATTCGCAGCGGCCGCATTTCCGCGCTTGCTCACATCACGGGCGGTGGTCTTCTCGAAAATATCCCGCGCGTGCTTCCGGACGGACTCCATGCCCACGTCGACGCCAATGCGTGGCAGCAGCCGCGGCTAATGGCTTTCCTGCAGGCGCAAGGAAATATCGAACCCGAGGAGATGGCCCGGACCTTCAACTGCGGGATCGGTATGGCGGCGATCGTCGCCGCCGAGGACGCAGAGGCCGTAGCCTCGGAGCTGGCCCAGGCCGGCGAGACCGTGTTCACCATCGGCGATGTCCGGCCGGGCGAAAAAGGCTGCACTGTCTCCGGGAGCCAGGAGATCTGGTGCGCCCGTTCGGACTGGTCGGCCACGCATGATGGCTGACAAGGTTCGGGTCGGGGTGCTGATCTCGGGCCGTGGCTCCAACATGCAAGCGCTTGCCGAATACAAGCGCATCGCGGACCCCGCCTATGA
>JALYNE010000148.1 GCA_030773375.1 Pseudomonadota bacterium | reverse complement strand
GTGAGGCGTTCGTCCCGCCCTTCACGCAGGTCGAGGAAAAACCGCTCGACGCCCGAATCGTGGGACATCCGCTCGTAGCTTCCGGCAAGCGAGGGCCGCACCTGCTTCACCTCCATCGGATCGTCCCAGTCGGTGGCGGCGGCAACGGTACCGGTGTGGGTGCCGAAGCCGATCAATCGCGCCTGGTGCTTGAAACGTTCCTTGCAGAGCTGGCCGATGTTGAGCTCGTCACGGATCTGGCCCATCTCCGTCGCGGCGGCGTTGCCGATATGGCTGTTGTGCGCCCAGACGATCGCTTTCGAATCCGGACCCTTCGCTTCGAGCAACTGGCAGAGCGTCTCGAACATGTGCGTGTCGCGCAGGTTCCAGCTCTCCGCCGCGCCGTGATACATGACGCGGTAATAAGCCTCTGCATTCTTGACGAGCCGGGCGTTGGCGGCGGCGTCCAGATATTCATCGCCATCTTCGCCGATATATTCATAGCGCTTCTGGAGAAGCTCACGAAGCATCTGCACGACCGGCTGCTCGCATTGCGCGAAGCCGCGCGTCATCGCCATTCGGCCATAACCCTGCGGGTTCCTGGCATAGGGCTGGAGGCAACCGTATCGCTCCCGCGCCACGCTGGCGGCTTCGGGATCGACATCGTCGAGATAGTCGATGACCGCACGGATCGAGCCGCCGAGATTGTAGAGATCCAGGCCGTAAAAGCCTGTCATCTCCTCCTGCCCCCGGCCTTCGTTGTGACGCTTCATCCATCGAACGAACGCGTCGACATCGGTGTTGCGCCACATCCAGGTCGGGAAACGCTGGAACGGCGCCTCCTCCCCTTCCCTGCGCGGGCGGCCACGCACGTAGCGGTCGATGCTCGCGGCGTCGGGCCAGTCCGCTTCCACAGCAACGATGTTGAACCCGTGCTCCTCGATGAGGCGCTTCGAAATGGCCGCACGCGCGCGATAGAATTCGGATGTGCCGTGGCTGGCCTCCCCCAGCAGCACCACGCGCGCGTCGGCGAAGCGGTCGAACAACGCACCGAATGCAGGGTCATTGTAGTCGGGAAGAGGTTCGGCAGCGTCCCGGATGAGATCCGGGAGCGAGCGGGGGTCCGATGGCTTGCCTTGTTCATCCCAGGCATGGGCGCCGATCAGCGGCACGAACCGCACGGCGCCAAGCTCCTCCTGCTCATATTCGTCATCGCCCGTGCGCACGACCTTCAGCAGCTTCTGCACCTCGTGCGGGTCGCCCACGGGCATGACCAGCCGCCCGCCGACCTCCAGCTGCTGGAGCAGGACTTCGGGTACGTGAGAGCCGCTTGCGGAGACGATGATCGCGTCGAACGGCCCTTTTTCCGGAAATCCCCTGCTCCCGTCCCCTTCGTAGATCGAGACGTTCTCGTAGCCGAGGCTTGCCATGCGATTGCCGGCGAGCTGAGCGAGCTCCGCTTGCCGTTCAATGGCGATCACCTCATCGGCGATCTGCGACAGGACCGCCGCCGCATAGCCGGAGCCCGCGCCCACCTCGAGCACTTTGTCGCTGCCCTCGAGTTCGGCCGCTTCGAGCATCAGAGCGACGATGTAAGGCTGGGAGATGGTCTGGTCGGCCTCGATCGGCAGCGGCGAATCCTCATAAGCGAATTCGTGCAAATTCTCCGGAACGAACTGCTCGCGCGGGACGGCCCGGAAAGCCTCGAGGATGCGGTTGTCCGCGATGCCGCGCCCTGCGATCTGCCGCTCAACCATCTTTTCGCGTGCGGCCACAAAATCTGTCATCGCTTGCCTCCTCCTCCACGAAACGGGTGCGTTGACGGCCCGTTCCCGCTCCCGTTCCCCCGTGCCGAGCGCAAAAGACGCATTCTTCTCGGTGGCGCCCGGATCAAGTCCGGCGTGACGGGTGATGCAAGCCTCGAGGGCTTATCCTAAGTCGTCATGCCGGATTCGATCCGGCATCCACCTTGTTTTGTTTGGCAAAAACGCGCGGTTGGAGCGTCCGACGAGGAGCCCGCAACTCGTAACGCGGTTCGCCTAGATGAGACCTGCCAGCGGGCTCGACGGATCGGCGTAGCGGCGCTTGCCCATGCGGCCGGCACGGTAAGCGAGGCGACCGGCTTCAACGGCGTGGCGCATGGCTCGCGCCATCATCACTGGGTCCTTTGCTTCGGCGATGGCGGTGTTCATGAGAACGCCGTCGCAGCCAAGCTCCATCGCGACCGCGGCATCCGAAGCCGTGCCCACTCCAGCGTCGACGAGCACCGGGACCTTGGCATTCTCAACCATGATCCGGATCATGACCTCGTTCTGAAGCCCCAGCCCGGACCCGATGGGTGCCCCGAGCGGCATGATCGCCACCGCTCCTGCGTTTTCGAGTTTTTTCGCTGCGATGGGGTCGTCGGCGCAATAGACCATCGGCTCGAACCCTTCCTTGGCCAGGATCTCGGTCGCGCGCAGGGTCTCGATCATGTCCGGGTAAAGCGTCTTGGCCTCGCCCAGAACTTCGAGCTTCACCAGCGTCCATCCGCCGGCTTCACGGGCCAGCCGAAGCGTCCTGATCGCATCCTCGGCAGTGAAGCAGCCGGCGGTGTTCGGCAGATAGGTATATTTCTTTGGGTCGATGTGGTCGGTCAGCAGCGGCTGCCCGGGATCAGCGATGTTGACGCGCCGCACGGCGACGGTGACGATCTCCGCGCCCGAGGCTTCCACAGCAGCCGCATTCTGCTCGAATGTCCTATACTTGCCGGTCCCGACGATGAGCCGTGAGCGGAAGCTGCGGCCGGCCACGCTCCAGCGGTCGTCCTCGAGCCGCACACCATGATCGCCGCCCCCGACGAAAGTGACGATCTCGTAATCGTCGCCGTCCGCGATCTTGACCTGGGCCAAGGTCGAACGCGGAACGATCTCCAGGTTCCGCTCCACGGCCACCTTGGTGGGCTCCAGCCCCAGCTCCAGCGCAAGCTCGGCCAGCGTCATCCCCTTCGGCACGCGCCGATGCTGGCCATTGACGGTGATCGAGAAGGTGTCGTCGTAAACCACTTGGCAAATCTCCGGGATTGGATTGCCCCCGCCACCGCCATATAGGGCGGGGCATGGCGACGCTACCGACCATCTATGTCCTGAATGGACCAAACCTCAACCTTCTCGGCACGCGCGAGCCCGAGATTTACGGGTCCGATACGCTCGACGACATTGCCGGGGCACTGGAAGACCGCGCCCGCGCCCTCGGCCTGCGCGTAGACATGCGGCAGTCGAATCACGAGGGCCACCTGATCGACTGGCTTCACGAGGCAAATGCCACCGGCGCCAAAGCCGTGATCCTGAATGCGGGGGCCTTCACGCACACGTCGGTTGCGCTCCACGATGCTGTGAAATCAATCGCCGTCCCAGTGATCGAAGTTCACCTTTCCAATCCGCACGCCCGAGAGCGCTTCCGCCACAGGAGCTTCGTTGCTCCGGTCGCAAGGGGCACCATCGCCGGCTTCGGAGCAATGGGTTACGAGCTTGCTCTGGACGCGGCGGCCCGTCTCTGACAAGGCGCGCGAGGGCCCATCCAACCACCGCGATGGATGGCCAAACAGGGGAAAAGAGAGTCCGATGGCCGATACGACGAGCGGCGCTGAGGGCATGAAGGTCGATCCCGGCCTCGTGCGCCAGCTTGCCGAGTTGCTTACCGACAGCGATCTTTCCGAAATCGAAGTGCAAGACGGGGCGCGGCGCATCGTCGTCAAGCGCACCGTGGCAGCGCCCGCCGCACCGGTCTACGCGCCCGCGCCGCAGGCGCCCGCCCACGCTCCCTCCATTCCGGCTTCGACTTCGGCTGCGCCGGAAGAAGCTGCCGCAAACCATCCCGGTGCGGTCAAGTCTCCGATGGTGGGCACCGTTTATCTTTCGGCTGAGCCGGGCGCCAAGCCGTTCGTCTCGCCGGGCGACAAAATCAGCCAGGGCGACACCCTGCTCATCGTCGAAGCGATGAAGGTGATGAACCCCATCACAGCGCCGCGAGCCGGCACCGTTGCGCAGGTTCTGGTCGATAGTGGGCAGCCGGTCGAATATGATCAGCCGCTCGTCATCCTCGAGTAAGCGGCAAATGACGATCAAGAAGGTGCTGATCGCAAACCGGGGCGAAATCGCGCTCCGTATTCACCGCGCCTGCCATGAAATGGGCATCAAGACGGTCGCAGTGCATTCAACCGCCGACACCGACGCGATGCACGTGCGGCTTGCCGACGAGGCGGTCTGCATCGGCCCGCCACCGGCCGCGGAGAGCTATCTCAACATCCCCAATATCATCTCGGCAGCCGAGATCGCCCACGCCGACGCAATTCATCCGGGCTACGGCTTTCTTTCCGAAAATGCGCGCTTTGCCGAGATCGTTGAACTCCACAATATCATCTGGATCGGGCCCAAGCCGGAGCACATCCGCGTCATGGGCGACAAGGTCGAAGCGAAGCGCACGGCCGCCCGGCTCGGCCTGCCCCTCGTGCCAGGCTCTGACGGACCGGTCGAAAGCATCGCGGAAGCCAAGGCGATCGCGGCCGAAACCGGCTACCCGGTGATCATCAAGGCCGCGTCCGGCGGGGGCGGTCGCGGCATGAAGGTCGTGCAAACCGAAGACCAGCTCGAGGTTTTGATGATGCAGGCGGGTTCGGAGGCCAAGGCGGCCTTCGGCGACGCCACCGTCTACATCGAAAAATATCTCGGCAACCCGCGCCATATCGAATTTCAAGTGTTCGGCGACGGCCAGGGCCAAGCGATCCATTTGGGCGAGCGGGATTGCTCCCTCCAGCGGCGCCACCAGAAGGTGCTCGAGGAAGCTCCCTCGCCCGTCATCACGCCTGAAGAACGCGCCCGGATGGGTGGCATCGTTGCCAGGGCGATGGCCGACATGGAGTATCGCGGAGCCGGCACCATCGAGTTCCTGTACGAAAACGATGAATTCTACTTCATCGAGATGAACACGCGCCTCCAGGTTGAGCATCCGGTCACCGAGATGATCACTGGAATGGACTTGGTCCGCGAGCAGATCCGCATCGCGAGCGGGGAGCCGCTCTCCTGCACGCAGGACCAGATCCAGCTTCGCGGCCATGCCATCGAGTGCCGCATCAACGCCGAGGACCCTCAGACCTTCGCCCCCTCCCCCGGGCTCGTGAAGAACTTCGTAGCACCGGGAGGCATGCATGTCCGCGTCGATAGCGGTCTCTATGGCGGCTACCGGATCCCTCCTTATTACGACAGCATGATCGCCAAGCTGATCGTCTACGGCACAAGCCGTGAACGCTGCATCATGCGCCTCAAACGCGCGCTCGAGGAGTTCGTGGTCGAGGGCGTCAAGACGACCATCCCGCTTCACCAGAAGCTCGTGAAAGACCCGGAGTTTCTCGCCGGAGACTATACGATCAAGTGGCTGGAGAATTGGCTGGCGCGGACCGACGAGGAAAGCTGACGACTGGAGACTTGCCGAGTTCACGCAGGTTCGGCCGCCGCAGCCTCAAAGGCCAGGCGGGCATTTTGCTGCAGTGCAGCAACAAACTTGCTCATCGACGCGTTCTTTGCCCGACGTCCCTCCGGGGGCCTGTTCATTGAAGGACCCAAATGCGCCTCGGCAAAACTATCTCATCTCTCGTCCAAGCTCGCCGGAATGTCAGCGGACAGGAAAGCGAATCTCGCCTTTCAGAAATTCCGGCGCTGCACGCCAATCCCGGCAATCTGCGCGGCTTTTTCTATATGCCCGAGGGTCTTACCGGCGCCGTGCCGCTCGTCGTGGTTCTTCATGGCTGTACCCAGAATGCCGCAGGGTACGATCAGGGGTCCGGTTGGTCGCGCCTGGCGGATCGGCATGGATTTGCTGTTCTCTTTCCGGAGCAGCAGCGGGCAAACAACCAGAACCTCTGCTTCAACTGGTTCAGCCCTGAGGACACGCAGCGGGGCCTCGGCGAAGCGGCTTCGATCCGGTCGATGGTTGAAGCGCTGAGCAAGGCTCATCCGATCGATCCTGCCCGGATCTTCGTCACCGGCCTTTCGGCGGGAGGCGCGATGACTTGCGTGATGCTGGCCACCTATCCCGAGCTGTTCGCAGGCGGCGCCGTGATTGCCGGGATCCCCTATGGCTGTGCCTCGAACCTTCATCAGGCATTCGAGTGCATGGCGGGGCGTCTCCCCATCGAGGGCGCGGAGCTTGCCGCGAGCGTCCGAAGAGCATCGTCCCACCAGGGGCCTTGGCCGCGGGTGTCGGTTTGGCATGGAAGCGAGGATGGGATGGTGGCCCCGAGCAACGGTCAGGCGATCATCCGCCAATGGGCCGAGCTTCATGGTGTGGCCCGTGAACCGAGCAGGTCCGAGCTCGTCGGCGGCTACCCGCGACGGGTCTGGATCGGGCCTCAAGGCGAAGCGGCGATCGAGGAATATGTCATCACCGGCATGGCCCACGGCACGCCGCTGATGCCCGGTACGGACGAGGGGCAATCGGGCGAGGCTATGGCGCATATGCTGGACGTCGGGCTGAGCTCGACGGACCGGATTGCGAGCTTCTTCGGCATTGCGCCCGAGCCGGCCGAGCATGGCAGACGGTTTTCGAAAGGGATCAAAGCAGCCAAGCCGCGGCCGCGAGCACGGCCCGCAATCCGTTTGCCAGAGGCGGAGGCGGCGCCTGGAAGCGTTCAGAAGGTCATCGAAGATGCTCTTCGGACCGCCGGACTGATGCACTGATCATGTCGATGATCACGCAACAGGATATGCGGAGCGCCCGGACCACGGCTCCGTTGAGGAACAAGCGGGAAGCGCGCACCGGACTCGCTTTTCTTCTGCTCCTGGTTGGCTGCGGCGAGCCCGAGGCGGCCAAACCTTCGGCTCAGGCGTATGACCGCTTCATCGGCCAACTCGAAGCGAACGAAGCCGAGGCGAATGCTGCGGCAATTGCCCAAGCGCGTTCCGAGGAGGAAGAGCGTCAAGCGGCATCCGAGGAACGGCTGAAGCAGGCTGAATAGCGTTTCGCTTCATGCTCCTCTGGTGGAACCCGGACGGGGCAGACGCGATTGTCGCTGCTCATGAGGCTTAGGCTCAGATGGGCCTCGCAGGAGTTGGGAATGTCATTCAAGGATCAGAGCTTTCAAGATCGCGTCGCGCGAGCCGCAGAGGCGAAGCAAAAAGCGCTCGACCGCCTGCGCGAAAAGCCGCCGGTGGACGAGAAGCTCATCGCGCAGCGACAGGCGGCACGTCTGAAACGCGAGGCCGCCGAAGCTGAGAAGCGGGCGGCCAAGAAAGCCGCGGAGCAGCAGGCGAAGACGGACAAGGCCGCCGCGGCTGCCGCGACCGCGTCAGCCGCCAAGCTGAAGGAAGCAGAGCAGCGTGCCGAGCCGACCGAAGCCGAACGCAAGGCTGCTCGGGATGCCCGCTATGCGGCACGCAAAAATCGCAAATAGCTCCACTCTGCTCAGCGACCCAAAAATTGGCCCCGGGGGGAGCAGCTGGGCTAAAGCACATCGCCGAACATGAGCCACAGCACGGCGAACCAAGCGGCGAGCGCCCCTAACCCAACCAGCCACCAAAGCAAGCGAAGACGGCTTTTCCAAGTCGGCTTTTCATCTTCCATCCGCGGCGACATACTACAACAACAGGAAAAATCAGCGCCTAGACCCGTTCCCGGTTGGATTGAACCGGGAACGGGTCCAGTTTGCTTGGTTTGCCGTGCTTTCCGAGCCGTCAGGTGATTCCATCTGTGGACGCCCCCGTCAGCGCAAGCGGTTTTTTCGGCGGGTGATCGGCACGTAATCGGATGCTGCCATCTGTCCGGCTTCTCGATGCAGCGATGTGAGCTGCGAGCCTGTATGGGAGTTCGCGGACCGGATCCAAATCACCTGAGCGTGCTTGGA
>JALYNE010000147.1 GCA_030773375.1 Pseudomonadota bacterium | reverse complement strand
ATTCCGGGCTCACCCCTTCCGTGACGGCTCTTTGCATACGCTCGATATAGACCTCGTGAACTGGTGTGAGATCCGGAAGTCCCATGAAGCGGCGCGCCTCCTCCGGCGTGCAATCGATATTGACCGTGACATTCATGGGCTCACCTTTCGGCCGTTGCGGGGTGGCCCCCCTCTATGTCTATAGTCGCCCCCGTCAAGCCGAGGAGACAGCCAAGATGACGATGATTGAGATCACCACGCTTTCGGGTGTGGACAGGTTCCGCGCTTACTTAGCGGAGCCGGCTGGGACACCGACAGCCGCAATCATCGTCATCCAGGAGATATTTGGCGTGAACGAGGGGATTCGCCGCAAGTGCGACAGCTGGGCACAGAAGGGCTATCTCGCCCTCGCACCCGACCTGTTCTGGCGCCTGCAGCCGGGGGTCGAGCTCGATCCGGACGTAGAGCCGGAGTTCAAGCAAGCGCTCGACCTTATGGGACGCTTCGATCAGGACCAGGGCATTAGCGACATAGAGGCAACAATTCGGGCCGCCCGCCAACCCCTCGGCGGCAGCGGCAGGGTCGGATGCGTCGGCTTCTGTCTGGGTGGCCGCCTGGCATTCATGACGGCAGCCCGCACCGACGTCGACGCCAGCGTCGGCTACTATCCGGTCGGCATCGACAACCTCCTGCACGAAAAGCACGCCATCGCCAAACCGCTGATGCTGCACGTTGCGGGCGCCGACCACTTCGTCTCGCCCGAAGTTCAGAGGAAGATGCACGAAGGGCTGGACGACCACCCGCGCGTCGTGATCCACGATTATCCTGGGGAAGATCACGGCTTTGCTGCCGAGATGGGCAAGAGGCGGAGCGAAGAAGCTGCCCTGTTGGCGGACAGCCGCACCGAGCAGTTCTTTGCGGAGCACCTCATCTAGAGACCCGTCGCCCGAGCGATCGCGCAAGGTCGAGCTAAAACTTAATGCTCGGGGCCTTGTCGGGGGTCCTGCCCAGCGGCCCGAAACGTCTTCGAGCTGATGCTCAAGCAGGTGAAACAAGTGTCCAACCCATACCGATACGTCCTCAGCAAGACAGGCGGCCCCGAGGTTCTCGAAGCCGAACTGATCGATGTCCCGAGGCCTGGAGAGGGTGAGGTGCTCATCCGCCACGAAGCAATCGGGTTAAATTTCATCGACACCTATCACCGTTCCGGTCTCTATCCGCAGCCGCTGCCCTCCGGGCTGGGGACGGAAGCTGCGGGTGTGATTGAGGCCGTAGGGCCGAAGGTCGACGGGCTGCGTCAAGGAAACCGAGTTGGTTACTTTTCGGGGCCGCTTGAGGCTTACGCGACTCACCGAACGATCGCTGCCGAACGTGTGGTGAAGCTCCCGGATGCCGTCAGCAGCGAAGTTGCCGCAGCGGCTTTGCTGAAGGGATGCACCGCCGAATTCTTGATCGAGCGATGCGCGCGTGTCGAGGCGGACGAGCCTGTGCTTGTCCATGCCGCGGCGGGCGGCGTCGGCTCGATCCTCGTTCCTTGGCTCAAGGCGAGCGGCGCAACGGTCATCGCCCACGCCGGAAACCGCCGCAAAGCTGCCATCGCCAAGGAGCTCGGGGCCGACCACGCCTTGTGCTGCCCGATGGAGGAGCTTGCCGGAGAAGTTCGAGCCATCACAGGCGGCAAGGGCGTTCCAGTCGTTCTCGACGGCGTTGGCGCAGCGAGCTGGCAGGCCTCGCTCGCATCGGTTGCGCGGCGGGGGCTGCTGGTCAGCTATGGGAATGCATCCGGCCCGGTTCCGCCCTTCTCGGCCTTGGATCTCCTCAAGGCCGGCTCGATCTTCGTGACTCGGCCGACCTTGTTTGATTACGTCGCCACGCCGGAAGAAATGCGGGCGGCAGCGGCGCGTCTGTTCGAAATGGTCGGAAGCGGCGCAATCGAGGTGAAGATCGGCCAACGCTTCCCGTTGAAAGAAGCAGCCGACGCGCACCGGGCGATCGAAGCGCGCGCAACTACAGGCTCGACCGTGCTCATACCATGATTCAGCCTCGTTACCGGCCAACAGCCACGGAAAAACTCAGGATCCGAGGGGACCCTGCCTCACGGCCACAGCTGTGCTGAGAGCTGATCTAGACGAAGAGGGTGCGCATGCCGACATCTGGATCAACGAAGCCCTCGTAGATCATGTTACCGGCCACCCAGAGGATGACGAGAAGTCCGACCCAGGCGATCCAGCGATAGCGCTCGATATATCGCGCCAGGATGTTGGCGGCGACGCCCATCAGCGCGACCGAAAGGAGAAGCCCGATCACCAGGATTCCAGGGTGGTCGCGCGCGGCACCGGCAACCGCAAGGACGTTGTCGAGGCTCATCGACACGTCGGCGACCGCAACCGCCCACGCGGCGCTGGCGAAGCTCTTGGCCGGGCGCAGCCCCGCATGCTCGTCGCCCGCGATCTCAGGAGAGCCATGCGATTCGCCAGAGTGGCCGAGCTCGCGATACATTTTCCAACTGACCCAAAGGAGCAGCAGCCCGCCCGCGAATACAAGGCCGACGATCTGCATCAGCTGCGTCACCAGCAGCGCGAAGATGACGCGCAAGACGAGCGCGGCAATGATGCCGATCAGGATGACCTTTTTGCGCTGGTCGGGTGGAAGGCCAGCTGCGAGCGCGCCCACGACGATGGCATTGTCGCCAGCGAGCATGATGTCGATCATCAACACCTGGCCGAAGGCGACCCAGGCCGACGCCGATCCCAAATTCGAGAAATCGGCGACGATGGCATTCCAGATGCCAGCGATCCCGCCTGCCGAGGCGGAGAGGCTGAAAAGTGTATCGAGCATGGCCCCCGAACGCCCTCGCGGCTTTACTGGTTCATCGAGGCAAAGAAATCCTCGTTGGTCTTCGAATCCTTGAGCTTGTCGAGCAGGAAGGTGATGGCGTCGACCGTTCCCATCTGCATAAGGATGCGTCGGAGGACCCACATCTTCGAAAGCGTCGCGGGCTCCACCAGCAGCTCTTCCTTGCGGGTGCCCGACTTGCCGACATCGAGCGAGGGGAAGATTCGCTTGTCGGCCACCTTGCGGTCGAGAACGATTTCCGAGTTTCCCGTACCCTTGAACTCTTCGAAAATCACCTCGTCCATCTTCGAGCCGGTGTCGATGAGGGCGGTGGCAATGATCGAGAGCGATCCGCCTTCTTCGATATTGCGCGCCGCGCCGAAGAAGCGCTTGGGCCGCTGGAGCGCGTTGGCATCGACACCGCCGGTGAGCACCTTTCCCGAAGATGGAACGACCGTATTGTAGGCCCGGCCAAGACGAGTGATCGAATCGAGCAGGATCACGACATCCTTCTTGTGCTCAACAAGCCGCTTCGCCTTCTCGATCACCATTTCGGCGACCTGGACGTGGCGGCTTGCCGGCTCATCGAAAGTCGAGGACACGACCTCGCCTTTGACGGACCGCTGCATGTCCGTGACTTCCTCGGGACGCTCGTCGATGAGAAGGACGATCAGGAAGACCTCTGGGTGGTTGTCGGTGATCGCCTTCGCGATGTTCTGGAGGAGCACCGTCTTGCCGACACGTGGCGGAGCGACGATAAGCGCGCGCTGGCCTTTGCCCTGTGGCGCTACGATGTCGATGACCCGCGCCGACTTGTCCTTGACGGTGGGATCAAGCGTGTCGAGGCGCAGCTTCTCGTTCGGATAAAGGGGAGTCAGATTGTCGAAGTTGACGCGATGGCGCACTGCGTCGGGATCGTCGTAGTTGACGGACACGAGGCGCGTCAGAGCGAAATAGCGCTCCCCATCTTTGGGCCCGCGGATCTCGCCCTCGAGGGTGTCGCCGGTGCGCAAGCCGAATTTGCGGACCTGGTTGGGTGAAATGTAGATATCGTCCGGCCCGGCGAGATAATTGGCTTCCGGAGAGCGCAGAAAGCCGAAGCCGTCCGGCAACACCTCGATCGTGCCCTGACCCATGATCTCCTGGCCGTTTTCAGCCTGAACTTTCAGGATCGAGAACATCAGTTCCTGCTTGCGGAGCGTGGAGGCGCCTTCGATCCCAAGCGCTTCAGCGGAAGCGACCAGATCGGCTGGGCTTTGTTTCTTAAGGTCTTTGAGGTGCATGGGGCTTACTCGGGAGGTGGGATTCGTCGTGCGAAGCGCGGGAGGTGCGATGCTGCTGGATTTGCCCACGCAGAGAACGGCGGGCGAACGACTCTTAAGCGAGTAGGCTCGGGCAAAAATCAAGTCAACCGGCTTCGAACCGCTCAGAACGGTTTTACGATCACGAGTATCACGATGAGGGCGGCCGCAACGCCGGGGATCTCGTTCATGATCCTCAGCGCTTTTCCGCTTACCGGCCGTTCTCCGCGCGCAAGCTTTTTCCCGTATCCCACCATATATCCATGATAGCCGGACAGGAGCAGAACGAGCGCGAGCTTGACGTGGAGCCATGCTTCGCCCCACGCCCCTGTGATCGATGCGAGCGTCAGCCCCAGAGCCCATACGATGATCATCGCGGGCGTGATGATGATGTTGCGGAGCTTGCGCTCACGCTCGATCCAACGCTTCTCCTCGACCGAGCCTGGCGTCGCCTCCTGATGATAAACGTAATAGCGCGGCAGCATGAACAGCCCTGCAATCCAGAAGATCACAAAGATCACATGCGCTGCCTTGATCCACGCGTAGGTCAATGAAAGAGCCGTTTCCAAATCATAAGTGATCACCGGCGGACCAGCCTCAGCAGCTGTTCAACATGCGCGATCGGTGTGTCCGGCAAGATGCCATGCCCCAAGTTGAAGACGTGCGGTCTGTCTGCAAAGGCTGATAGTATGCGGCCGACCGCGCTTTCAAGCGCTTCCCCGCCCGCGATCAGCGCAAGCGGATCAAGGTTGCCCTGGATGGCAAGCGCGTGCGGGATCTCGGCCGCAGCCCAAAGCGGATCGACCGTCTCGTCCAGCCCGATCGCATCGACGCCGGTTCCGGCCACATAAGGGCGGAGCTTGCCGCCAGCACCCTTTGGGAAGCCGATCACGGGAATATCCGGGTGCCGGGACTTGAAGGCGGACACAATTCTTGCATTGGGGCCGATCACCCATTGCTCGAATTGAGCGGGCGCGAGGCTCCCTGCCCAGCTGTCGAACAGCTGCACTGCCTCGACCCCCGCGCCAACTTGCGCGGAAAGATATTCGACGGTGGTGTCCACAATGGCATCGATGATCTCTGCGAACGCCAACGGATCGCGGTAAGCATATCGCCGCGCCTCTGCCTGCTCCTTGCTGCCGAAACCAGCGACCATGTAGGTCGCGACCGTCCATGGGCTCCCTGCAAAGCCCAGAAAGGTGGTTTCTGGGGGCAAAGCAGCCTTCACCTTCTCCACAGTCCGGTAAATAGGTTCGAGACGCTCAGGAACGGCTTCCAGGGCCGCCAGCGCAGCATCCATCAGCGGGGGCGAGAGACGCGGACCCTCGCCAGCCTCGAACCGCAACTCCTGCCCGAGCGCATGGGGCACGATGAGAATGTCCGAAAAGAGAATGGCGCCATCAAACCCGAAGCGGCGGATCGGCTGCAGCGTAGTCTCGGCGGCAGCGTCGCTGTCATAGACGAGTTCGACGAAGCCGCCCTTCTCAGCTCGCAAGGCACGGTACTCCGGCAGGTACCGGCCTGCCTGCCGCATCAGCCAAACCGGTGTTTTCTCAGCTTTTTTGCCCCTCAGCACGGTGAGCAAGGGCTTGTTCGGACCGGCCATGGAAGGACTGAAGCTCCGCTCTCTTATCTTATAAGTTTTATTTTAAAGAGAGTCTGATGAAGGTTGTAGGGCGACGGGTCGTGGGGTTTATTGCGTTCGCCCCAATTTGCAAACAACTTGACTCTGAGGCACCCAAGGTCGCGCGCAGAGTCGCATCCCTTTTCCCCATTTTCCACAGCTCGGCCCGAAAACTTCTACACTCTTCGTTAACCTGTGGATCGAATCCGGATAGCGGGGACGAAAGCTGTCCTTGTAAGCGTCCCGAAGGTTCCGCTAGCCTTATGGACATGGTTTTCCACAGGGCCGAGTGGGCGTGAGTCAGCTTCATCTACACCTCCTTTCCGACTCCACCGGCGAGACGCTGGAGGTGGTCGCCAAGGCTTGCTTGGCGCAGTTCGACAATGTCGAGGTGCTGCGGCATTTCTGGCCGATGGTGCGGTCTGAAGGGCATCTCGATCGCGTGCTCGACGACATTGAGCGGCGGCCGGGGCTGGTTCTCTACACGTTGGTGAACAGCAACATCCGGCGGGATCTCGAACAAAAGTGCCGGCGCCGCGGCATCCATGCGGTCTCCGCGCTCGATCCGGTGGTCGATGCGCTGTCCGTGGTGCTGGGCCAACAAGCGAAGGCGAGGCCCGGCCGGCAGCATGCGCTGGATGCTGCTTATTTCGCGCGCGTGGACGCAATTCAGTTCACCATCGCGCATGATGATGGCATCGGCTCGGACAATTGGGAGGAAGCAGACATCATTCTCGCGGGGGTTTCCCGGACATCCAAGACCCCGACTTCGATCTACCTCGCCAATCGCGGCTATAAGGTTGCCAACATCCCCCTGGTCCCCGAAGCGCCGCCGCCGCCGAACCTCTTCACCGTTCAGCATCCTCTGGTGGTAGGGCTGACCACAAGCTGCGATCGCCTCATCCAGATCCGGCGTAACCGGCTCCTGGCGCTCAATCAGGCCCCGGAGACCGACTATGTCGACATGGAGGCGGTGAACGCGGAGCTAGCCTTCGCCCGGCGCATGTTCGCCGACAATGGCTGGCCCGTGATTGACGTCACTCGGCGCTCGATCGAGGAAACAGCTTTCGCGATCATGAAGCTATGCGAGCAGCGTCACGACGCAACGGCGACGGCGTGAGGTTGCTGCTTGCATCGAAAAGCGTCGCGCGCCGACGGATGCTTGACTCAGCGGGCGTGCCGTTCGAGGTCCTGTCCGCAGCGCTGGATGAACAATCGGCAAAGGCGAAGCTCCAGAACGCAGCACTGAGCGCCGCTGCTTTGGCTGCCGCGCTCGCGGAGCAGAAGGCACTGTCGCTCGCCAGGAGTTCAGAAATCCTGGTTGTCGGCTCCGACCAAACCCTTGAAACGGATGACGGCGGGATGCTCGACAAGCCCGCATCGCGCGACCAGGCTTTCGAACAGCTTCAATTGCTGAGCGGGCGGACCCACCGGCTCCATTCCGCCGCGGCAGTGGCCGAAAATGGTAGGGTCGTTTGGAACGCCGTCGAGACGGCCTCCCTCACGATGCGGCCGCTGAGCGACACGTTCCTGGCGAACTATTTGGATCGTGAATACGAGACGATCCGCTGGAGCGTCGGCGGCTACCATATCGAAGGTCGCGGGGCCCAGTTGTTCGAGCGGATCGAAGGGAGCCACTTTGCGATCCTCGGAATGCCGTTGTTGCCGCTGCTTGGATACCTGCGCGAAAGGGGCATCTTGCTGGCATGACGCGACAGGCGAGCGGATGGTGCGGGCGGCAGACCTCCGGCTTGGCTGATCGGGAGCGGTTTTGATGGCTGTTGCTTATGCTGAAGTGATCGGCGATCCGATCGCACAGTCAAAGTCGCCGTTGATTCATACGTTCTGGCTACGGAAGCTCGGCCTTGTCGGGGACTACCGCGCAACTTTGGTCGCCCCCGATGAGCTTCCACACTATTTGGAAAGCCGACGCTCGGATACAGCGTGGCGCGGGTGCAACGTCACAATTCCGCACAAGCAGGCGATCATCGCCCAGCTCGATGAAGTAAACGACCAGAATATTGCCGCGGTGAACTGCGTGGTGCCAAGCGATCAGGCGCTGGTCGGGCATAACACCGACGTGGCTGGCGTCGATGAGGCGCTCGGCACCACGGCCGCCAGTGCTCGGGTTG
>JALYNE010000146.1 GCA_030773375.1 Pseudomonadota bacterium | reverse complement strand
TCGCATTTTGGAGTTCATCGAGTATTTCAACAAGACGGCCAAGCCGTTTAGGTGGACCTACACGGGTCGGCCGCTTGTTGTCTAACTCTGTAGGGGTTTCCGGACAGCTCTACTAGGGCAACAGCTTGGCTACGGCATCCAGGACATCTTTCACCGAAACGGCATCTAAGCAGCGATTCCCGATGGGACATGTCGGATCATGGCAGGGACGGCAACCTATGGGGTGCAGGACCACCTCAAATGGTCCCGCATGGAGCGGCCCATAGCGAGATGGATCACCGCCACCAAAGATCGTGACCGTGGGCGTGCGGAGGGCATAGGCAATATGCGCTGGGCCAGTATCATTGGTAATCAAAACCGCTAGTCGCTGAATCACCGCGCCCAGGATCGGCAAGGATGTACGGCCGGTGAGATCAAGGCATGGTACGCTCACGGAGCGAGCGAGCTCCTCCGCTGATGCACGCTCCGCAGCTTCCCCCAACAAAACGATAGTGCCGCCCTGCTCATGTTGGAGCTCGGTCGCAACCGTAGCGAAGCGCTGGAGTGACCACCGCCGGGTGGCATCGCGCGCCGCTGCGTGCAGTCCAATCAAGGGTGGCTCAGCCGAGCGCAGAAGCTGATCGGCTGCGGCATGATCCTCGGCCCAGAGTGGATACTCCGTTTCCGTTCCGCGCGCTGTGACGCCGAGGAAGGTCGGCAGGGCCAGCACGCGCTCGATTTCGTGGCCCCGCTCCGGCAGGGGCAGGGCGGCGGCGAGGAGGCCAGGGCCATCCCCAGGCCGGACGAAACCTGCCGTCCACTGTGCGCTGAGCATGAGCGTAAATGGATTGGTGTACACGCCCGAGCCCTGCAGCTGAAGCGCGAGGTCGAACTGCTCCGCCTGCATTTCAAGGAAGAAGTGGGCAGCGCGCCGAGCGTCAAAGAGCTGCTCGGCCAGCCCGGGATAGCCGGGGAACGCCGCAATCCGATCAACGTGTGGCGAGCGCTGGGCAAGGTCGTGCAGCATTGGGAGGGTGATCAGGGTGATCTCGCCATCGGGCAGTGCGTGGCGGATGGCACGGAGCGCGGGGGTGGCACAGATGAAGTCGCCGATCCGTGAGGCGCGCAGCAGCGCAACCTTGTGGGGCGGCACAGGCAGGCGCTGGAGGAGTCCCGGCGTGAATGGATCAACCATGTGTGCCTCGCGCAAGCAAATCACGTGCAGCCGCCACAACCTCGTTGACCGGCACATTAGCGACCAATGAAACGGGGTGAGTGCAGGGATCGTGGACCGTATTGCGGCCGCAGACCGGGCAGTGCAGCTGCCATGAGAGGAGCGGATGATGGCGGGTACGGGTGAGTGGTTCGGCATTGATCAGGTTGGCACACCAGAAGATACCGACAGTCGCTGCGCCGACGGCACCGGCCAGATGCAGCGGGCCAGAGTCGTTCCCGATGAAGACGGCACAGCGCGACAGCAGCCCGGCGAGACCGCCAAGCGCGAGCTGGCCGCAGAGGTTGCGTGCGGGCTGCTGCATGGCCGCCATCACTGCCTCCGTGATGGCCCGTTCCGGCTCCGTGCCAATGACGACCACGTCAGCTCCGGCTGCGACGAGTGCATCGGCTACCGCAGCGAAGTGTTCAGGAGGCCAGCGCCGGGTGGGGTGACCGGCACCGGGGTGCAGCGCGACCAATGGACGAGAGGTATGGGGAACAACGCGGGCTGCCTCGGCGCAATCGGCAGCGGTCAGCACGAGGCGTGGCTCAAGCGTCACGGGTTGTGCGCCGACCAGTGCGACCGTCTCCAGATAGCGCAGGATTTCGGGCTGGAAGTAGATGTACGGCAGCCAGCGGTCAAGCGGCGATGCATCGGGCGTTTTGAGGCCGGCCGTGATGCGCGCGCCGAGGCGCTGGACGAACGGATTCGAGTACCTACCGCCGCCGTGCAGCTGGAGCGCCAGATCGAACCGTTCGGCGCTCATGGCCGCGAAAAATCGTGCCAGCTCCACGGGGTTTTCGGTCACGGCCGCGCCTGGTGGACTATTGACCCCGATGCTGGGCGGCACCACAATGACGCGATCGACCGGCCCCGGCCGATCCTGCCAGAAGGCCGCGTGCCACTCCTTGGCCAGCAGCACGATCTCGGCCCCCGGGTATGCAGCACGGAGTGCCTCTAGCGCGGGCAGAACAAAGATCATGTCGCCAAGTGCGTTGCTGCGCAGCACGGCGATTTTGCGCACGTCCCGAACGATGGCGCCGCTCGGGACCATTACTGCTTCCGTTCCAACGATGAGGGCGCGTAGCGGGCAACCATCTCGGGCAGCAGATCGAGCGCATGGCCATCAACCGTTCCAGCGGCATTTAACACGGTCGTCGGCACTTCAGCGTGGTACGTACCCGAGGGAATAATCGCGCAGCCGCCCCAGCGGCGCATCAACAAGTTTTGCACAAGCACTTCCTCCCCTGAATGGTAGCGCGGCAGCCGTGACCAGAACGCGAAGCCCCCAACGGCGAGAAGTTTGACACGGTCGTACAGGCCGCACGCGCCGACCCACGCGACCTTGTAGCGGCGCACCTCACCTAGTGCAAGCGCTTGCGCGACATGGTACAGATTGGAGGCGCAGTGCAGCGGCCAGCGCTCCCACTCGGGCGAGCCCGGCTCGACGATTTCCGGCTGCACGGGCCCATCCCACCAATCGATGCGCTGCTGATGCGGGCGAACATCATGGCGGTAGGACATGCCGACCGGAAAGGCGCCCACGAAGCCACAGCCCTCGCCGGTGAGTGTGGCCAGCAGCTGCGCAACAACCCAGGGCTCCATAAAGACGTCGTCGTCAACAAACAAGACGTAGGGCGCGGTGGCCTGCCGCAGCAAGAAATCGCGCTGCTCGGCGATGCCATGTTCTGGCGCGCGGTGATGAAATTCGATCATGCCGCCGCGTGCCTCGATCACGCGCTGGAGCGCGTGAATGACGGACGACTTCGTGACGGGCGTGTCGCTCTGATCAGCGACGACGACGCGAAGATCGCGCTGCGTTTGCGCCGCAATGCCCGACAGCGTCATAATCAGCGCCTCAAGCCGATTGTAGGTCGGTACCAGAATATCGACGGTTGCCACGCGCACCTCCTAGAACGTGCCAGTATAGATCGCGCAGGAGCGGCAAATCTCCGGTGGCTCGTCGCTGTCGAGCTGGGCACGAAAGTCCTGAAATTGCGCGCTGTTCCAGATCGGGATGACACCGTCCTCTGCCATCGAGCCAAAGTTGATCCGATCGGGTGTGGCGACCATGCAGCAGGGCATCGCGTAGCCCTGATAGCTGAGATAGGCGCCGCGCCACGGCCAATCGCAGCGCACCCGGCCGGGTGTCCCCACGGGATGCAGTTTTGGACGGGTTCGAGGCAGCCGGAGGCGTATCCCAAGCTCCTGCGCCAGTGCTCGCGCTTCAGCAAAGAGCCGCTCGATCCGCTCGCCGTCTTCCGCCAACAGCGTCTGCATCTGCACGAAATCACGCATGGGCCGGTAATGCGCGGGCAGGCTCGACTCCCCGAAGTCGTGACACAGGTGCTGGACAAACATTTCGCGCACCTGCCAGCAATGGGCGAGCCGCACGAGGTCGGGCAATTCCTGGAGGTTCTGACGCATCACCACGACGACCACATGCAGGTAGGGCCGTTCGCTGCCGAGTCGCTGTTTCGTTGCAATCAGCCGCTCCACGTTACTCACGACTCGCTCGAAGTTGGAGCGGAGCCGAATGCGCTCGTACGACTCGGCTGTTGCCCCGTCGATGGACACATGCACACAATCAAGGCCGCTGAGTACACATTGCTCGGCCCGACGATCGTTGAGCAGCGTCAGGTTCGAGTTGGTCGTGACCCGAATGCCTTTAGCGGCGGCGTAGGCCACCATATCAAAAAAACGCGGATGCATCATTGGCTCGCCCAAACCCTGGAGATGCAGCTCGCGGAGCGTGTCGAACTGATCAATAACGCGGGTGAAATCCGAAAACGCCATAAAGGCGGGCGGCCCGTGCGGCGGGCCATCCTGTCGAAACTGGATCGGGCACATTTGACAGCGCAGGTTGCATTGCCCAACCGGTTCGATCTGGACGTATGCTGGAAGTTCTGCCATTGCACCTCCATGGAGCGATTGTTATACAAAGATCACGCGAAACTTAAGTGCGCCGCGCAAGCGCCAGAAGATCGCCAACGGTGGGATCACTGCCGACGTCACAATCATTTCGGCGACGTGATTGGGCGAGCGGGACGTTTGCTTGAGCCGCTGCAAGCAGAACACGCTGCTCAGCAACAACCATGCGCTGAATGCTATCTGAGTTGCTCTACCATTCCCGCGGACCAAGCCAACGCCTGACAGGATTAATGTGATAACGATCGGGTAGTACAGATACGGGCGTATTGGGGCCAGATGCTCGTGGTAAAGGGCAGGATACTTTTTGTACAGCAATGCGTTGTACATGCTTTTGCGCTGCTGCCCGATGCTCACGCCCCAGGCGGCCGGTCGTACCGGATGGGTAACGACTGCATCGGGGACACGCACGAGCCGCTGGTGCTGTTGGAGCAGCGCGAAGAACAGGTCGCTGTCCTCGCGCCATGCTGCCCGAAACCGCTCGTCGAAGCCGCCAACCTGCTGCAGCACCACTCGGCGGTAGAAGCAGTTGGCCGTCGCAAAGAGGGCATGCTCAAGAGCGGCGGCATTCCGCTCATAGTCGCTCGGCACATCCGTGAGCGGCACCACGATTCGGCCCGATGCCCCCGCCACGCCAGCGGCAAAGGCGGCACAGCCAGCACGCAGCCAGCCCGAGTCCGGAATACAGTCGTCGTCGGTAAAGGCGACAATCTCGCCGCGTGCGGCACGCCAGCCCACATTGCGAGCAGCAGCAGGCCCGCCGCGCTCAGGCAGTGCCAGGTAACGCAGTGCCGGCCCCGGCATACCCTCGGGGTCGGATGGCATGATGCTGTGTACTAGGATGCACGTTGCCACATCGGGACCGTCAGCAACGACAATCACTTCAAACTGCGTGGGGTGAAGATCTTGGGCGAGCAAGGCCTCCAAACAGCGTCGCAGTAGTGCAGGCCGTTGGTAGGTCGGAACGACGACCGAGACGTGGATGGTCATGCCCGTCCCTCGGGCTTTTCTAACAGAAATGATCCGATCACGAGTGCATCTAGCGGCGACGTCCAGAAGCACTCAATCGCATCGCGAGGCGAGCAGACGATCGGCTCGCCCCGCGTGTTGAACGAGGTGTTAACCAAGACGGGCACGCCGGTTCGCGCGTAGAACGCGCGGAGCAGATCGTAGTACAGCGCGTGTTGATCGCGGTTAATCGTTTGGATACGTGCCGTTCCGTCGACATGCCGCACCGCGGGGATGCGTTCGGCCTTGTCGGGCAGGACGTCGTACACAAACAGCATGAACGGCGAGACCATGGCGTTCGCAAACCAGTGATGTGCCTCTTCCTCCAACACCACGGGCGCGACCGGGCGAAAGTCCTCGCGGTCCTTGATCTCGTTGAGGCGGGCCTGCATGTCGGCGTGGATCGGCGAGGCGAGGATGGAGCGTGCACCGAGCGCGCGCGGGCCGAACTCCATCCGTCCCTGAAACCAACCAAGGATCTTATCCACCGCCAAGAGATCGGCCGTCTGTTCCGCGATGTGGGTCAGGCGCCGGTAGGGAAGTTTCGACCAGCGCAAAAACTGCGCGATCTCATCATCGCTGTACGATGGGCCGAGAAAGGCGTGATCCATCTGGTACGCGCGCGTTGGGCTATTCCGCGCCTGTGAAGCAACCCATAGCGCCGCCCCAAGCGCCGTTCCGGCATCGCCTGCTGCTGGCTGTACCCAGATCTGTTTGAACGGCCCGCGATCGCGCAGCCGCGCATTCATCACACAGTTGAGCGCGACGCCGCCCGCCATGCACAGATGGTCGAGACAGGTCGTTTGGTGCAGCCACTGAGCAATGTGAAGGACACTCTCTTCGAGCACCACTTGCAACGAGTGCGCGATGTCGTAGTGCCGCTGCTCGAACGGATCACCCTTCCGTCGCGCTGGCCCAAAACGCTCGGTCAGGCGCGCTGGCTGGGTTGTGTACTGTCCCTGCGGGCCGAGTTGGATGATACTTCGAAACTCGTCGAGATAGCGCGGCTTCCCGCAGGAGGCGAGCGCCATCACTTTGTACTCGTCCGAGGAATGGAGAAAGCCAAGATACTCCGTGACCTGCTCGTACAGGATGCCCAGCGAATGTGGCATGTTCACCTGTCCCAGTCGCTCAAGGGTGGTGCCACGGCCAAGACTGTAGGTGGTTGTCGCACGCTCGCCCCGCCCGTCCAACGTCAGCACGGCGGCGTGGTCAAACGGCGATGCGTGAAATGCGCTGGCGGCATGCGCAACGTGATGCTCGACAAAGTGCCAGCGCTCCATGAGTTCGGCCGCCCGCACGCCGCGAAAGCGTGCCTGGAGATGATGCGGTACCCCACCCGCGAGATGGCGGGGTGCATTCACGATGGACGAGAGAAATAACGGATCCCAGGCGGACTCCCACTCGGCCGGTGTGGGATGCGCGCTTGGCTCCAGCGGGAGCGTGATCATCGCATCCTGGCGGTGGTGTCCCAGCAGCAGGAACGGATCGTACGCATAGGCCAGGTGGTCGACATCGCGAAGCTGAAGCCCTGCCTCACGGAGGCAGTAGTCGATCGCATGAAAGGGTACCTCGTAGGTCGAGAATGGAATGGGGCGCTTGCTATGTTTGACATGGGTAAAGCGCTCCTCCTCGGCGGCGGCGATCACCTGTCCATCATGGACCAAACAGGCGGCGGAGTCGTGATACGTGGCATTGAGGCCAAGCACGTACATGCGGGGTCTTCCTCCAATCGGTCAACGTCTGACCAGGTCGTGCCATTATCGCACACCTCGGCGTGTTTCGTACCTTGTTCGCCCCTGACGGTTATGGCAAGAGAGTTTAACGAACGGAAGGCCCAGAGACAGATGCTGCAAACGTTTGTTGGCGAACGGCACGCGTTGCGGTTTGGCATACCTAAGTGTATCACTGGCGAGGGTATAGACATCAGGATGGGTGACCAGCCTGGGTGGAGAGCCAGCTTCGTATCGCCTCGACGATGTCCGCGGGCGCATCTTCCTGGATGTAATGCCCGGCGCCCGGGAGGATCACGGTTCGATGCGTGGGGAAGATGGACTCGAAGCGCTGGCGCTCCTTGGCGCGAAACGCCGGATCGTGGTCGCCCCACAGCAGGAGGACTGGTTTGTCGCAGAGCCGGGGGAGGGTCGCCTCTACCTGCGTCAGAAAAGGCCGGCTGTGCAGCATGGCACGCGGGAAGATCCACGTGGGTAAGCGAGCGCCGCGCGACGTGCGAAAGGGCTGCCGGTAGTGTTCCATCACGCTGCGGCTCACCTTGGTCCGCCGAGTTCCAAATGGGATGAGTAGATTGACGAAGGCGTTGAAATAGCGGATCAGAAACCAGCCGACCGGCCCTGTACTGGCTACTTCGCTCATCCGGACATCTCAAACATACGAATCCTACTTTTATGTCAACCGAAATCCGGCTCTTGTGACGGGAGCGGGGGCCTACTTCCAGCGGATGACTGAAGTAGCCACTACAGGTCTTACAGGTGTACGGCAAGGGCAACAAGACGCGGTATGTCCTGATTAGTCGGGGCACCTTTGACGAGCTGCGCCGGCTCGCCGGTGAGTCAGTCGATTCGGATGCACCAGTCTTTGTGAGCCGCAAAGATGGACCGCTGGATGCGTCGCAGGTACATCGGATTGTGAAGGTAGCAGCCAAGCGGGCAGGCTTGCCGGGGGAAGTCTCGCCGCACTGGTTGCGCCATGCCCACGCTTCACACGCCCTCGATCGGGGAGCACCAATC
>JALYNE010000145.1 GCA_030773375.1 Pseudomonadota bacterium | reverse complement strand
CGCAGCTGCTCGGGATCGACCTTGTCGAGCGTGTCGTCGGGCGTGTGGTGATAATCGAAATAACGCGTGCCGTCTTGCTGAAGGTCGATCGCGGCAACGCCGGCGCGAACCCAATCGCCGAGGTCGGCGCCGGCGCTTGCAGGCAGGCTGGTTCGCGAAATTCCAAGCGGCGCCAGTACGGCCGCCACCCGGTCGACCATGCCAGCGTTGGCGGGCGCAAGGCCCGGCTCCATCCGCCACACCCGGTCGGCGCCAAAGTCCGACTCGGAGACAAAGACGATATTTTCGTTCTTGTGCTGAGCCAGATAGGCGTCGCTGCCGTTTCCGCCGACTTCTTCCGCGCCGAACCAGACCACCCGGATCGTCCGCCGCGGCCGGCCTGCGTCCATGATCCGCTTCGCCGCGGCCGCCGTGATCGCCACTCCGGCCGCATTGTCGAACGCGCCGGTGCCAAGATCCCAGCTGTCGAGATGCCCGCCGATGAGGATGATGCCGGCGCTCCGGTCTGTTCCCGGCACTTCGGCGACGACGTTGCCGGATTGGCGGATGCCGATATTCCTCGGCGTCAGTGTCAGGCGCATGGTGACGGGCTTCCCGCGCTTCAGCATCCGCTGCAGCTGCTCGGCGTCGGGAAGCGAAAGCGCGCCCGCCGGAATTGGCGTGGCTCCCTCAGCCCACATCTGAACGCCAGTATGCGGGTTGCGATGCATATCGGTGCCGATCGAGCGGATCACGATCGCTGCTGCGCCCTTGCGGCTGGCAATGGAGGGGCCCGTGCGGCGCACGGCGCCGTAATAGCCATATTGGGAGCCGTCCTGGGTGCGTGTCATTGCGTGCGTCACGAAAACGATCTTGCCACGCACGCTGGCATCGCTTGCCGCCTCGAGCTCAGCCAGGCTGTTGAAGCCGATGATCTCGGCGCTGATCCCCTCAGGTCGAGTGGCGCCGCTGTTCCCCAATGCGGTTACCGCGAGCCGCTGAGAGAAGGGCGAGACGATTTCGGCCCGCTCTTCCCCGCGAACCCAGACGGGCATGTCGTAAGTCTCGATGTGCACGTTTGAGAAGCCGAGCGATCTCAGTTTGCGGACCGACCAGTCCCGCGCTCTGGCCTCGGCTTCGGTTCCAGCCAGGCGAGGACCGATTTCGGTCGTCAGCCCCTCCATGATGTCAAAGGCGAGCTCGTCCTTCAATGCAGCGTCCCGCAGCCTTTCGGCCTGTGCGGACCCAGTCTGCGCCGGCGCCTGCACGGCTGCCGAGGAGAGAAGCGAAAATGCGGTGGCGGCGACGATGAGCTTTTTCATGGCGCCCGCTTAGAAAGCCGCGCGCAGTTTGCCAATCCCGCTGCCGCGCACTACTTACGCCAGCACCCCCCGTAGATCACTCGTTTGGAGACAGGCGCCGCCATGGCCGCACAGTACAGCTTTGTTATGAAGAACATGACCAAGACGTTCCCTGGTCAGCCCAAGCCCGTCCTGAACAATATCAGCCTGCAATTCTATCCCGATGCCAAGATCGCGATCATCGGTCCGAACGGCTCGGGCAAGTCGACGCTCATGAAGATCATGGCGGGGCGCGACACCGAGTTTCAGGGGGAAGCATGGGCGGGCGAGAGGATCCGCGTCGGCTATCTGGAGCAGGAGCCGCACCTTGATCCGACCAAGACCGTTAGGGAAAATGTGATGGACGGCGTTCGCCCCGTTGCCGACATGATGGACCGCTTCAATGCTATTTCCGCATTGATGGCCGATCCTCCCGAGGACGCCGATTTCGATGCCTTGATGACGGAAATGGGCGAGCTTCAAGAGAAGATCGACGCCGTTGACGGGTGGACGCTCGACAATCAGCTCGAGATCGCGATGGACGCGCTGCGCTGCCCCCCTGGCGATGCCGAGGTAACCAACCTGTCCGGCGGCGAGAAGCGCCGCGTGGCGCTCACACGGCTGCTGCTCGAGAAACCCGAGATCCTGCTCCTCGACGAGCCCACCAACCACCTCGACGCCGAGAGCGTGCAGTGGCTTGAGAAGCATTTAATCGATTATCCCGGCAACGTCATCCTCGTCACCCACGACCGTTACTTCCTCGACAATGTCGTGAACTGGGTGCTCGAGCTCGATCGCGGCCGCTACTACATCTACGAAAGCAATTATTCCGGCTATCTCGAGAAGAAGGCGAAGCGGATCGAGCAGGAGGCCAGCGAAGAAGCCGGCAAGCAGAAGGCGATTCAGGATGAACTGGATTGGATCCGCCGATCGCCAAAAGCCCGCCAGACGAAATCGAAGGCCCGCATCAAGGCATTCGACGAGCTCGTGGAGGCGCAGGAGAACCGTACCCCGGGTAAGGCGCAGATCCTGATCCAGGTGCCCGAGCGCCTTGGCGGCACGGTCATCGAAGCCAAGGGGTTGACCAAGGCCTATGGCGACAAGCTCCTCTTCGAGGATCTCAGCTTCTCACTCCCCCCCGGCGGCATCGTCGGAGTGATCGGCCCCAACGGCGCAGGCAAGACAACGTTGTTCAAGCTGATCACGGGTGCAGAGCAGCCCGATGACGGCTCGATCCGTATCGGCGAGACCGTCCACCTCGGCTATGTCGACCAGAGCCGGGATGCGCTCGATCCGAAGCACAATGTCTGGGAGGAAGTGTCCGGCGGCAGCGACATTTTCAAGCTCGGCAAGCATGAAGTCTCGACCCGCGCCTATGTCGGCGCGTTCAACTTCCGCGGTCCCGACCAGCAGAAGAAAGTGGGCCAGCTTTCGGGCGGTGAGCGCAACCGCGTTCACATCGCGAAGATGCTCAAGGACGGCGGCAACGTGCTCCTGCTCGACGAGCCCACCAACGACCTCGATGTCGAGACCTTGCGTGCGCTCGAAGAAGCGCTCGAGAATTTCGCCGGCTGTGCCGTGGTGATCAGCCACGATCGCTTTTTCCTTGATCGCCTTGCCACCCACATCCTCGCCTTTGAAGGCGACAGCCACGTTGAATGGTTCGAGGGCAATTTCGAAGCCTATGAGGAAGACAAGCGCCGCCGCATGGGCCCGGAGGCGGATCGCCCGCACCGGGTGACCTATCGGCGGCTGACGCGGTAGTTTCGACGTCGCGGCGATCGTGCCCGTCATGCCGGCTTGATCCGGCATCCACCTTGTCGCCCCGCGCCAGGAAGGGCAGGTGGACCCCGGATCACAGTCCGCGGTGACGAGGAGAAGTCATGATCATCGTCACGGCGCCTCTCTCGCTCTGGAACGGCGAGAAGGGCAGCTGGCATTTCATCACCGTGCCGGAGAGCCAATCGGCGGAGATCCGCCTGCAGAACCTCGCCAGCCGCGGCGGGTTCGGCTCGGTGCGGGTCGAAACGGAGATCGGCGACGTTCGCTGGCGCACCTCACTGTTCCCCGTGAAGCAAAGCGGCGAATATGTTTTGCCCGTGAAAGCCGATGTGCGCCGCCGCGCCGGCATCGCCGCCGGGGATCAGGTGACCCTTATCCTCGAACCGGTGTGACCTTACGGTCAGCGCCCTCGGGGGAGGGAGAACTGGCCGATTAGCTGACGCTCGACCGCGCCGGCGCGTTCGAACGCTGAACCAAGTCCGGCGACGGTGCCGGCTACGCGGCCGCTCGGGACGAGCTCAGCGCGAACGACGTCAAATCAAGCGCGACGGGGGCGCTACCAAGCCCGCGACAGAGGATTCCGACCTGCCCGGGCGGACAGCCCGGGCGGGTTCATGCTGATGGTGACCATTGAAGCCTTACTGGCTGTTCCTGTCGGTTGCATTCTCGACCGCCTCGCCGACCGCCTCCGCGGCGTTGCCGGCGGCATCGGCGGCGTCTTCGACCACATTGGTGGCGGCCCCTGCGACATTGCCCATCGTGTTTTCGCCCGGGATGATGCCTTCCTCGGCAGTCATCGTCTCCTAGCCGTTGCCGGCGGCGTTTGCAGTGTTGGCTTCCGTCCCGCCGCCTTGGTTGTTGCAAGCCGCGAGCAGCAGCAAGGCCGCAGAGGTTGCAAGAAATCTGGTGTGCGTCAGCATGGCTTCGTTTCCTTTTCGAGCCGCGACAGGCTTCACGGCTTGGCCCAACCGAATCCGAGGTTCCGATGGCTGAACCTCGGCTGCCCCCATAGCTGCTCCGGCGTCGAATGAAAGGGGGTTCCCAGGCGCCGGCGCCTGAAGTGGCGCCCGCGCGCCGAAGTTCTTGTAACGGCAGCGGCGGGCAGTGGATGAGGAACGCCGGCCGGGCCTCCCGGGCGACTGCGTCCTGCGCCGAGTGCCCGCCGCTGAGGAAGGTGGGCGTTCACCACGGTAAGGGCTCGGGCAACAAGGTTCAGGCGGGCTCGAAGCGGCCGCTCTCCTCCTCGAGCAGATGAAGCACGCCGTCGGAAATCGCGAAAAAGGCGCCGTGGAGCCGGAGCCGTCCGTCTGTCTCACGCTCCTCCACCCACGGAAAGGTGCGCAGGTTCCGCAGCGAGACGCGCACGGCCTCGTGCTCCATCGCCCGGAATGCATCCCGGCTAAGCGGCTCCCCATGCTCCGCGCGCACTCGGCTCCGAGCCTCGCCGAGCATGTCGATCCAGTGCGCGATGAAGCCGCCTTCGCCCGGCCGCGCGGCGTCGAACTGTCCCGTCAATGCCGCCGCGCAGCCGCCGCAAAAGCCATGGCCGAGGACGATGATCTCCTCGACCTGCAGCTGAGTCACGGCAAACTCCAGCGCCGCGGAGACGCCGTGGCGGCCCTGGTCCGGCTCGAACGGCGGAACCAGGTTCGCGACATTGCGCACCACGAAGATCTCGCCGGGATTGGCATCGAAGATCTGCGACGGATCGACCCGGCTGTCGGAGCAGGCGATCACCATCACCCGCGGATTCTGTCCTTCGGCAAGCTGCTGCCAGCGGTGCCGCTGCGCGGGCCAGTCGGTGGCGCGGAAGCGGCGATATCCGTCGACGAGCGCGTTGAAGTCGGCCATTTTCATTCCCCCTGATGCACTCGAGAGGCCGCCTAATAACACTGGACGGGGGTGGCAAGCGGGGGTTGGGGTCGCTATCTGGCGACCATGTCTGAAGCCATAGCTCCGATCACGCCGCCGCCTGCTGCCAGCCGAATGGACGGCAAGCAGCGCAAGCCCGACTGGATCCGCGTCAAAGCGCCAACCAGCACCGGTTTTGCCGAAACCAAGAAGCTGATGCGCCGCCTTAACCTCGCGACCGTGTGCGAGGAAGCGGCATGCCCGAATATCGGCGAGTGCTGGACCAAGAAACACGCCACCGTAATGATCCTTGGCGACACCTGCACCCGCGCCTGCGCCTTCTGCAACGTCAAGACGGGAATGCCGCGCGCGGTTGATCCGCTGGAGCCCGAACATGTGGCCGTCGCCGCGGCTGAGCTTGGGCTCGACCACATCGTCGTGACGTCTGTCGATCGCGACGACCTTCCCGACGGCGGGGCCGGTCAGTTCGTCAAGGTCATCGAAGCGCTTCGGCGGAACACCCCATCCACCACGATCGAGATTCTGACGCCGGATTTTCGCAACAAGGCTCAAGCGGCCGTCGAGAAGATCATCGAAGCGGGACCCGATGTCTACAACCACAATCTCGAAACTGTCCCGCGTCTGTATCCCACGATCCGCCCAGGCGCGCGCTATTATGCATCGCTCCGGCTGCTGGAGAGCGTGAAGCGGCACGATCCCAAGATTTTCACCAAGTCGGGGGTCATGGTGGGGCTTGGCGAGGAGCGGCTGGAAGTCCACCAGGTTATGGATGACATGCGATCGGCGGACATCGACTTCCTGACCATGGGCCAATATCTTCAGCCGACGCCGCGTCATGCCAAGGTTCAGGAGTTCGTGACGCCGCAGGCGTTCGCAGCATACGCTGCGATCGCTCGGGCAAAGGGGTTCCTGCTGGTCGCGGCGAGCCCGCTGACCCGGTCGAGCTATCATGCCGGTGACGATTTCGCGAAGATGAAGGCGGCTCGGCAAGCCAAGCTGGCAACCCCGCGCTAGACCCGTCTTGGTTTTCTTGAACCAGGAACGAGTCCAACTTTGTTGGTGTACCGTGATTTCCCAGCCGGCAGGTGATGCCACCTGACTTGAAATCACTCTAGGCAGCGCGTTAGGGGGAGGCGATGCCCCGCCACTCAGAGACCAGGAACCTTCCGTACACGCCGGAGCAGATGTTCGATCTGGTCGCGGACGTTAAGCGATATCAGGAGTTTCTCCCTTGGGTTGCCGCAACGCGTGTCCGCTCGAACAGCGAGACGCTGATGGTTGCCGATCTTGTTGTCGGGTTTCGCTCGCTGAAGGAGACCTTCACCTCCCGGGTAACGAAGGACCGCCCGAGCGAGATCGTCGTCGATTATCTCGAGGGGCCGCTCAAATATCTGAAGAATCGCTGGGAGTTTCGGCCGGACGGCAAGGGCGGCACCGATGTCGAGTTCTGCGTCGACTTCGCCTTCAAGTCACGAATCTTCGAGGCCCTGGCGGGACAGATGTTCGACCGTGCCCTTCGGCGAATGACAGCCGCCTTCGAAGCGCGGGCGCACGACCTTTACGGCTCAGGGGAGCCTTCGACCGGCATGAGCAGCTCGAGCGCGCACAGCGCGGCCTGAAGCCGCACCCCGGCGCGGCCGAGGTCGCCGAACTCTCTTAGATCGGCGACGATCTCGCCCGGGTCGGCGCCGCGCCGAGCACGGGCGAAGACCACCGTTCCGACGGGCTTCTTGTTGGTTCCGCCATGCGGGCCGGCTATTCCTGTGATGGCCACCGCGACATCGGCATCCGAGCGGGCGAGCGCGCCCTGGGCCATTGCCCACGCCACCGCGATGGAAACGGCTCCAAAGGTTTCGAGCACGTCGAGGCTGACGCCCAGCATGCTGATCTTCGCCTCGTTCGAGTAAGTGACGAAGCCCGCCTGAAAGACATCCGAAGACCCCGGGATCTCCGTCAGCGCGGTTGCGACGAGCCCGCCCGTGCAGCTTTCAGCAACCACGATCCGCTTTCCTCGCGCGCGATTGGCTTCGATGACCTTGCGTGCTTCCTCGATGATACGCACGGGTAGAGTGTAATCGGCTCGTGTCGCGGTCATATCTGCTCCGGAATGCGGACCGTCGCAATCGCCTGGGCGGCGATGCCTTCGCTGCGCCCGGTAAAGCCGAGCCGCTCGGTCGTCGTTGCCTTGATGCTAATCCTGCTGGCGGGGAGCCGCAACAAGCAGGCGATCCGCTCCCGCATTGCCTGCTTGTAGGGCCCGATCTTCGGCGCCTCACAGATGATGGTGACGTCGGCATGATCGATTCGGCCGCCCCGCGCTTCGATCATCGCTCGGGCATGTTCGACAAAGCGGGACGAGGCCGCCCCGCGCCACTGCGGATCGCTGGGCGGGAAATGGTCACCGATGTCGCCCGCTCCGATCGCTCCGAGCAACGCGTCGGTGAGCGCATGCAGAACCACGTCGGCGTCGCTGTGGCCGCTGAGGCCCTTGCTGTGCGGCACCAGGATTCCGCCGAGCCACAGATCCTCGCCCGCAGCGAAGGCATGAACATCGAAGCCCGAGCCGGTGCAGGCTATGAGCCGCGCGCGCAGCCGCGCCTCTGCCTCCCTGAAATCTTCCGGGTGGGTAAGCTTCTCGAGCATCCGGTCCCCTTCCACGGTGGCGATGCTGAGCCCCGCAGCCTGGGCGACCTGCGCGTCGTCGCTGGCATCGGCGCCGCCGCTCCAGCGACAGTGCGCTTCAAGAATTTCACCGAAGCGGAAGGCCTGCGGCGTTTGCACGCGGACGAGGCCGGCACGGGGTACGGGGTCGGCTAGAATGCCGTTCGCACGGGCAAGGCTGTCGACCACTGGAAGGACCGGAACCGCGCCAGCTTTTGCCTCAAGAGCAGCAAGCAGCCGATCGACCACCGAAGCTGGCAGAAAAGGGCGCGCGGAGTCGTGGATCAGCACGGCTCCGGCCCCGCCATCTCCCGCAATCGCTTCCAAGCCGTTGCGGACCGAGCGCTGGC
>JALYNE010000144.1 GCA_030773375.1 Pseudomonadota bacterium | reverse complement strand
GGACCAGATGTCGTCCGAGCAAATCGAAGACGTGATGTCGGCCTTGTCCGAAATGGGCGTCAACATCGTCGAGAACGAGGAAGCCGACGAGGATGAACCCGAAGCCGAGCCCGACACCGACGCGGGTCTGGACGACGGCGACAGCGGCGAAGGCGAGCGCTTCATCGTCGAGAAAAAGAAGGAAACCGTCGACCGGACCGATGACCCGGTGCGCATGTATCTGCGCGAGATGGGCGCGGTCGAGCTCCTTTCTCGCGAAGGCGAGATCGCGATCGCAAAGCGCATCGAGGCGGGCCGCGACACGATGATCTGGGGCTTGTGCGAGAGCCCGATCACCTTCAACGCCATCATCCTATGGTCGAACGCGCTGAACGACGGGCAGATGCAGCTGCGCGAGATCCTCGATCTCGAAGCCATGCTTTCGAAGGGCCCCACCCCGGAGCAGGTTGAAGGCGCCGAGGCAGGCGACGACGACATCTCCGAAAAAACCGCGGGTCCCTCCTTCAAAGAGGAGGAGGACGTCGAAGAGGTGGCCGAGGAAGAAGACGAGGACAGCCTCGTCGAGCGCCGCACGGCTCGCCCGACGGAAGAAGAGGATGAGGACAACACGCTCAGCCTTGCGCAGATGGAAGAGACGCTGAAGCCGCAGGCGCTCGAGAAATTCGCCAAGATCACTGACCTGTTCAAGAAGTTCTCAAAGCTTCAGGGCGCGCGCATGGAAGCGATGAGCTCGGGGCAGCAATTTCCGAAAGGTGACGAGAAGAAGTATCAAAGCCTGCGCGAGCAGCTCACCGCCGAGGTGGAGAGCGTGCAGTTCCACCAGGCGAAGATCGAATATCTCGTCGATCAGCTCTACAGCTACAATCGCCGCCTTACCGCGCTCGGCGGGCAGATGCTGCGCCTCGCGGAGCGGCACAAGGTCCCGCGCAAGGCGTTCCTCGAGGCCTATATGGGCCACGAGCTCGACGAGAGGTGGGCCGACCGCGTCTGCAAGGTCGACAAGAAATGGTCGTCTTTTTGCAGCCAGGAATCGGAAGCCATTGAGCGCATCCGCGCCGAAATCTCGGAAATCGCCCAAGCGACGGGGATGAGCCTGGCTGAATTCCGGCGCATCGTGAACCAGGTGCAGAAGGGCGAGCGCGAGGCGCGGATTGCCAAAAAGGAGATGGTCGAGGCGAACCTCAGGCTCGTCATCTCGATCGCGAAGAAATACACCAATCGCGGTCTCCAGTTCCTGGACCTCATTCAGGAGGGGAATATCGGCCTGATGAAGGCGGTCGATAAGTTCGAGTATCGTCGCGGCTACAAGTTCAGCACTTATGCGACTTGGTGGATCCGGCAGGCGATCACCCGCTCGATCGCCGACCAGGCGCGCACCATCCGCATTCCGGTGCACATGATCGAGACCATCAACAAGCTGGTCCGTACATCCCGGCAGATCCTGCACGAGATCGGGCGCGAGCCGACACCGGAAGAACTCGCCGAGCGGCTGTCGATGCCGCTCGAAAAGGTTCGCAAGGTGATGAAGATCGCCAAGGAGCCGATCTCGCTCGAGACGCCGATCGGGGACGAGGAGGATTCGCACCTCGGTGATTTCATCGAGGACAAGAACGCCGTCATACCGGTCGATGCCGCCATCCAGGCAAACCTCAAGGAAACGGTGACGCGCGTGCTCGCCTCCTTGACGCCGCGCGAGGAGCGCGTTCTTCGGATGCGCTTCGGCATCGGCATGAACACCGATCATACGCTCGAGGAAGTCGGACAGCAGTTCAGCGTCACTCGCGAGCGCATCCGCCAGATCGAGGCGAAGGCGCTCCGGAAGCTCAAGCACCCGTCGCGGTCGCGCAAGATGCGGAGCTTCCTGGATCAATAATGGACATCCCCCTCCTCGATGAGGAAGGGGGCGACCTTTCGCGACGCTTAACGCGTCGTAAACCTCGCTTTTACGCCAATTGATATAGGTGGATTCCATAGAGCTGCCGCATTGCAGCTTTTGGGGGATAGCAATGGCTTCAGCTTTGATGGGCAGGGCAGGCAGCGCCGGTATCGGCGAGCGGCTGCTTGCCTGCGTTTCGGGGCAAGGAAGCGCCGTTCATCCCTACCTCACCAGCGCTGCTCTGCTGCGCGGTCCGGACGCTTCGCGAAACCTTTCAGACTTCGTCCACTTTTTGTGCATGCTTCATGGCCGCCACCCCGGAGTGATCGATCACGCCGCCAACCGATGCGTCGAGGCTCTGCAGCGTGGCTGGTTCCACAAGGCGACGCAGAGCTTCGCTGCCGAGCGCGCTTTTCTGTCACGGCTGGCGGTGGCAGCGGGCCCCATTCCAAGCACGCCGGGCGCCGCCGACAGCGAAGCTGCCGTTTTGGCGCAGCGTCATGCGATCGAAACGCTCGCCCGTTCGGAGCGGAATGGCTGCGCCCTCGGCGCAGCGCTCGCCCTTACCGCCGACTGGCTCAGCATCAGGACCATTCTCGATGCCGCGGCGCGGCGGTTCGGGATCGAAGCGTCGCCATCGGCCGTCGAGGAGCAGGACGCCATCGCCCGCTTTGCAGGCGCCGCAGCCTCCTCGCCTGCGGTTGAACGTGCTTTGATGTTCGGCGCCGAGCAGATCGTCCTCCAGCATTCGGGCCTGTGGGACCTGCTCGAATCCAGGCAAGAGGCCCGCAGCACCTTCTGAGGACAAGCCCGGCCCGCTTGCGCCGGTCCCTGCCCTTCCCTATCCGCTTCGCCACGGCAACGAGGCAGATGGACGATGCGTTTCCAGGGCACCAGCAATTACGTAGCGACTGAGGACCTGAAAGTCGCGGTGAATGCCGCCGTGACCCTTCGCCGCCCGCTTCTTGTGAAGGGCGAGCCCGGAACTGGGAAGACGGTGCTCGCTCATGAAATCGCCGCGGCCGTTGGCGCCCCACTGATCGAGTGGCACGTCAAATCAACGACCAAGGCCCATCAAGGCCTTTACGAATATGATGCTGTCGCCCGCCTTCGCGACGGCCAGCTCGGGGATCCGCGCGTCCACGACATCGGCAATTACATCAAACGCGGCAAGCTCTGGGAAGCGTTCACCAGCCCCGAGCTACCGGTTCTCCTCATCGACGAGATCGACAAGGCCGATATCGAGTTTCCGAACGATCTCCTCCAGGAGCTCGATCGAATGGAGTTCCACGTTTACGAGACGCGCGAGACGGTGAAGGCACAGGAACGCCCGATCGTCGTCATCACCTCCAACAACGAAAAAGAGCTGCCGGATGCGTTCCTCCGCCGCTGCTTCTTTCATTACATCCGATTTCCGGACCGGGAGACGATGCAGGCGATCATCGACGTTCATTTCCCCGCTATTCAGACGATGCTCGTGTCGAAGGCGCTCGATATCTTCTACGAGGTCCGCGATGTGCCCGGCCTCAAGAAAAAGCCCTCCACCAGCGAACTGATCGATTGGCTGAAGCTTCTCCTCCATGAAGATCTGCCGCTCGACGTGCTGCAGTCGCGCGACCCGTCAAAGGCAATCCCGCCGCTGCACGGGGCGTTGCTGAAGAACGAGCAGGACGTGATGCTGTTCGAGCGGCTGGCGTTCATGAGCCGCCGACAAGGCTGAGCGCATTAGCGCACGGCCCACCGATCCCTCGGGCCAAGCGCGCCGCGCCGACCCCTCACGTTGCTAAAGAACGAGCAGGATGGCATGCTTCATCGCGCAGCGGCGGGGGTGAGAATGCGAAGATTGCATTGGACGGGTGCCCTTCTTTTCGGCTTGGTTTCCTCGAACGGGGCGGCGCAGCCGACGCCTAGGACGCTTGAAGTGCCGGCGAATGCCTCTTGGCAGCATGCCGAAACAGGTCTCATCCTTCCGTCCCGAGTGGCGAGCCTCGCTCGAATCTCGGTCCGAGATACAGGAAGCGACGAACTCGACCTGATCGCTGACTATGAAAGCGGCGACCAAGCGCTGACGACGACCGTCTATGTCTTCCGGTCGCAGGTGCCGAGCGCGCCGCTCTGGTTCGACCGCGCCAGAACCGTGCTGGAACAGCTGAAAAGGTTTCCGATCGCTCCTTCGGGCGCCGCTCCAGTGTGGACCTTCGCGGTCCCGGGCGGAGCAGCTGAAAGCGGCCTTCGGATCACCTATCCTTTGACGGGCGGGAGCTATTCCGCGACGGCGCTGGCGATTGCGCCGCTCAACGGCTGGATCGTCAAGGTGCGCATGACCTCGAGATCATTGGACGCCGAAGCCCTTGACGGGAAGCTTGCCAGTTTCATCGCCGGCATTCGCTGGCCCAAGAACATGGCAACCGCACCGGCTGCGGTGGCCGTAGAGCCCTGCCCAACGAAGCTGGCGCTGAAGCGCGCGAAGATGATCAAGCCCGACATGGGCCAGGCGATAATGGGCTCTCTCTTCGCGGTCGCTTCGTCCAGCAAGGCTCCTTCGGCACCCGCCGTCTTTTGCCGTGAACCTGAGCAGAGCGTCGCTTACGGCGTCTATCGACCAGCGGCGAGCACGACGAGCTACCTCATGGCACTTGCGGATGCGGGCCGTGCGATTTCCGTCGGAGAATCGTTCAACATCGATAGAGCGGCGCAGCCCCGCTACTCGGTGACTCTTCTGGACCTCGACAGAAGCAGCGTCTTTCCCTCCTTCGACAGGCTGCCGCCCACCAAGCAAGTGATCGAGCTGCTGCAAAGCACGCGGCCGCTTGCGTCCAACAAGGTAGGAAGCACAACGGTTTCGATCGATACGACGACAGTACGCTAACCCGAGATCGTGCCGGCTGGCTCAGCCGCAGGCCTAGCGGATCAGCGGATTGCCTCGTCGCGATAGGCAAGCTCGAAATTCCCCCAGCGACGGCCGTTGATGTAGAGCGGAACGAAGACGTTCTTGACCGGCAGGTAGCGCCCCTCTCCCAAGTTCATCCTGTAGGTGACGAGCATCGCTTCATTGTCGCTTTCAATCGCGCGGCGGGTGGCATCATCGAGGAAGTTGCGGCGGTTGCGGCAATGCTGCGCATTCCAGCTTGGGTCAGCGCTTTGGGGACGGGAACGCGCGCTCGTATGGGTTGGAAGGTAGCCGTTCATGTCGCTGCACACCGCGCCGATGTGACGGGGATCCGCATCCACCAAGCGGTCGAGGAGCGGCCGGATCCGAGCATCGGCAAATTCGCAGAAACGCGTTTCGTATTGGACGGGATTGGTGCCGGGGATCGCTACGTAGACGGTGTCGAACACCGCATCCTCGCTGATCTCGCCCCGTGCAATCGCCGCTTCAACGATGCCGACGGCTTCGCGACAGGCCTGCTGAGTCCGCTCGACAAAGGCAGTATCGTCGATCCTGACCCCGCAGCTAGCAAGCCGGTCGAGCATTTCGCCCGACAGCAGCTCAAGCTGAGCAAGCCGCTGCTGCGCTCGTTCCAACTGGCCGCCATTGGCACGTGCGTCGGCCGCAAACGAGGTGAGACCCCCTTTCATGCTGTCGACGCTCTGCTGGATGAGCGACGTCGATTGGGCGATGCCGTCGGTTTGCCGGTCCACCAGCGCCACGATGTCCGCCACGTCCCGCACAGTATGGTTGATGGTTGTGAAGCTCGACTGGGCAATGCGGCTGCGGTCCACCCCAGTCCTGATCTCGGAAGTGACCAGCTCCGCCTCCCGCGTCAGCGATGCCACGGTTGATGCGATTTCGCTGGTCGCCGTTCGGGTCTCGTGCGCGAGCTTCTTCACCTCCGCCGCGACCACCGCGAAAGACCGACCGGCTTCCCCTGCACGCGCGGCTTCCATGGTGGCGTTGAGCGCAAGCATGTTGGTCTTCTTGGCGATGCTCTCGATGCTGCTGGAGACGTTCTGGACCTGGGCCATGGCTTCGGCGAAGCCGGCCATGCGGTCACCCAGCTGGACCACAAGGTCGGTGAGGCCGCTGAATATCTTGATTGTGTCCTCGATCGCCGCTCGGCCCGCGCCGAGCTTCTCCCTTGCCTGTTCGGCGAGCAGGCGCGCTTCGTCCGTGGACTCGGCAACCCGCGCCTGGTCCTGCAGCAGATGGCGAGTCACCTCTTCGAGCGTATCGAGCGTCTTCAGATTCGAGGAAATTCGTTCGGAAACACCGGCTACATAGCCCGAAACATCGCTGCACTCGATTGCCAGCGATCCGCAATTGCGCGCGACCATGTTGATCGCGTCCCCATCCGGCTTCTGGAGTGCTGAGCTTGCCACGATGTGCCCCCGTTTTTCGCGTCGTTCCAAGCGATTACGCGTCAATGGTTGAAAGGCCGTTAACCACCGGACCATGCGTTCTGGCGGCGCAACCGCGGCTGGGCTAGATCAGCCGGATGTTCTTCTCATTCGTCGACGCGCTGCGTGCTGCTGGAATTTCCGCTTCACTCAAGGAGCATCTCACCTTGCTCGAAGCGCTCCAGGCCGACGTCATCGCGGCCCGGCCCGAAGAATTCTACTATCTCGCCCGCGCGACCTTCGTGAAGGACGAGGGGCTTCTCGACAGGTTCGACCAGGTGTTCGGCAAGGTCTTCAAGGGCCTCGAGACAAGCTACGGCACCGAGGCGGTGCCGGTGCCCGAAGAGTGGCTGCGAAAGGTCGCCGAACTCTACCTCACGCCCGAACAGATGGCGGAGATCAACTCGCTCGGCTCGTGGGACGAGATCATGGAAACGCTGAAGAAGCGGCTGGAGGAGCAAAAGGAGCGGCATCAAGGCGGGAGCAAGTGGATCGGCACCGGCGGGACCTCGCCATACGGCCATGGCGGCTACAATCCGGAAGGCGTGCGGATCGGCGGGGAAGGACGGCACGGCCGCGCGATCAAGGTCTGGGACAAGCGGGAGTTCAGGAATCTCGACAGTTCGAAGGAGCTCGGCACCCGCAACATCAAGGTGGCGCTTCGCCGCCTTCGCCGCTTCGCCCGCGAAGGCGCTGCCGACGAGCTCGACATTGGCGGCACCATCGACGGCACCGCGCGCAAGGGCTGGCTCGACATCCGGATGCGCCCGGAGCGGCACAATGCGGTGAAGCTCCTCCTCTTCCTCGATGTCGGAGGCTCGATGGATCCCCACATCCGGATCTGCGAGGAACTCTTCTCCGCCGCCACCAGCGAGTTCAAGAATCTGGAATTCTTCTACTTCCACAACTGCGTTTACGAGGGTGTGTGGAAGGACAATCGCCGCCGCTACACCGAACGGACGGCGACATGGGACGTGCTCCACAAGTTCGGCCACGATTACAAGCTGGTGTTCGTCGGCGACGCCTCCATGAGTCCGTATGAGATCACCCATCCCGGCGGCTCGGTCGAGCATTTCAACGAGGAAGCAGGCGCGGCGTGGATGCAGCGCCTGTTGAACACCTATCCCGCCGCGGTTTGGCTCAATCCCACTCCGGAGCAATATTGGGGCTATACCCACTCAACGCAGATCATGCGCCAGCTGATGCAGGATCGCATGTATCCGCTGACGCTCGAGGGCCTCGACGATGCCATGCGGACGTTGAGCCGGAAAATTTAGGCACGCTAGTGCCGGTGCGCGGTGCCGCCGTGTCCGGCTGCCGCCGAGCGCCAATGCTGCGCCGGGAGCGTCCTGCGCCAGGCGAGCAGCCGGTTGGCGAGGAGGCCCACGAGGTCCGGACGATTGCTCGCGAGGTTGCGGCTTTCGGATGGGTCCTCGAGGATGTTGTAGAGCTCGGCTCCGCTTCCGTCTGCCTGCGTGAGGAGCTTCCAGCCGCCGGACCGGATGGCGAACGGCGGGCTGCGATCCCGCTCTCGTGCCGGGAGCGGCGATTTGCCGGGGATTCCGTACCCGCCGTAGGCGAACAGAAGGTCGGGCCGCCGGGTAAGCGGTGTTCCCATCCAGGCCGGCAGCAGGTCGGTCCCGTCGCGACGGGGCGGCGGGGCTGCCCCCGCGATCGCGGCAAGCGTCGGGAACAGGTCGATTCCGCTCGCCACCGTCACCGCGTCGCGGCTGCCAGCCGGCACCCGGCCGGGCCAACGGACGATCAGCGGCTGGCGGATGCCCCCTTCGTAAAGGCTGGCCTTGCGGCCGCGATACGGCCCGGCGTCTCCCGGAGGCGGGCGGCCGCCACGATAATAAGGCTC
>JALYNE010000143.1 GCA_030773375.1 Pseudomonadota bacterium | reverse complement strand
CTTGCGGGCGAAAGCGGCTTTGCCGAGGCGGGCGGTGCATTGCTGGGACGGGCAAAGCAGCGCCACGACGCGAACCTCGTCATTCGCCACGAGCAGCCGAGCGGAATGAGCCGGCAGGTATGGCGCTCGGTCGCCGATGAGCAGGCAACCTGCTCGGTGGCAGCCCGCGTTGAAGTTGCCCGCGGGGCGCAGAAGACCGATGGCGAGCAATCGCTGAAGGGGCTGCTGCTGGCGCGGACGGGAACGATCAACGCCAAGCCCGAACTCGAAATCTTCGCAGACGATGTCAAATGCGCGCATGGCGCAACCGTGGGGGAGCTTGACCGCAACGCGCTCTTCTATCTGGCAAGCCGCGGCGTGCCGCAGCCGGAGGCAAAGGCGCTTCTCACCCAGGCGTTCGTCGCCGATGCGATCGAGCGGATTGGCGAGGAAGCCGTCCGCGATGCATTCCACGCGGACGCCGTCACCTGGCTTGGAGCGGCGTGATGGACGCGCCGTCCTCGACCAAGCCTCTCGATCGGGTCGCGGATTTTCCCGCTATCTCGGCCGGGTGGGCGTATCTCGATACGGCGGCCACGGCCCAGAAGCCGCAGCCGGTGATCGAGGCAGTGAAGCGCGGATATGCGGAGACCTACGCCACGGTCCACCGCGGCGTTTACACCCGCTCGGCCGACATGACGCTTGCCTTCGAAGCGGCGCGGCGACGGACGGCGGAATTCATCGGTGCGAAGGTGCCGGAGGAAGTGATCTTTGTTCGAGGAGCGACGGAGGGCATCAACCTCGTCGCGCAAAGCTGGGGTGGCACTTTCCTGAAACCCGGTGACCGGATCATGCTCTCGACGCTCGAGCATCACTCCAACATCGTCCCCTGGCAGCTTATCGCGGACCGCACCGGCGCCGCAATCGACGTTGCGCCGCTGACCGAGGACGGCAGGGTCGACCTCGACGCATTGGAAAGCACCTTGACCGAGCGCCACAAGATGGTCGCGCTCGCCCACGTCTCGAACGTGCTCGGGTCCGTTCTCGACGCGCGGCGGGCCGTCGACCTCGCGCACCGGGTCGGCGCGAAGATCCTGCTCGACGGTTGTCAGGCCGTGCCGCGACTGCCGGTGAACGTGTCCGGCCTTGGTTGTGATTTCTACGTTTTCTCCGCCCACAAGCTATATGGGCCGACTGGGGTCGGGGTGCTCTGGGGCAAGGGTGACCTCCTTGACGCCATGCCGCCTGTTCAGGGCGGCGGAGCGATGATCGACAAGGTGACTTTCGCGAAGACGACGTTCGCGCCCCCTCCAGCCCGTTTCGAGGCAGGGACTCCGCATGTGGTGGGCGTGCTCGGCCTCCGCGCCGCCATCGACTATGTCGAAGCGATCGGGCTCGAAGCGATTGAGGCCCATGAGAGCGCACTTGTCCGCGAGGCGCGGGATGCGCTTTCGGCGCTCAACAGTGTTCGGTTGTTCGGCCCTGAGGACAGCGCCGGGATTGTCAGTTTCGCTGTCCGAGGGGTGCATCCGCATGATGTCGGCACCATATTGGACGAGAGCCGGGTCGCCATCCGCGCCGGGCATCATTGTGCCCAGCCGCTGATGGAGCACCTTGGCGTCGATGCCACGGCGCGTGCGAGTTTCGGCGTCTACAATGGCAGGCACGATGTCGAGGCCCTGGTTCGAGGGATCGAGCGGGTCACCAGAATTTTCGCCTGATGGAAAAAAGATGAACGAAGAACGCAGGATCGAAATCGAGGAAGTAAGCGAGGCGCCGAAGCCGCCCAAGGCGCGCGTGTCCGAGACTTTCGAGCGCAAGCGCGACTATCTGCAGGGCTTTCTCGTGCAGACGCCGGCGGAACCCTCGCCCAGCGAACCCGGTGGCGACGTCTATGAAGGGGTGATCGAGGCGCTGAAGGAAATCTACGATCCGGAAATCCCGGTCAATATTTACGACCTTGGGCTTATCTATGACGTGCAGGTCTCCCCCGAGAGCCACGTAAGGGTGCTGATGACGCTGACGACGCCGCACTGCCCAGTTGCAGAATCGATGCCTGGCGAGGTCGAGCTCCGGGTCGGCGCCGTTCCGGGCGTTGGCCATGCCGAGGTTGAACTCGTCTGGGATCCGCCCTGGGACCCGCAGAAGATGAGTGACGAGGCCAAGCTCGAACTGGGGATGCTATGACGACGACCACCATCCGCACCCGCCCTGCCGCGCTGACGCTGACGCCAGCGGCCGAAGCACGCATCGCAGACCTCATGTCCAGAGCGCCGGAAGGCACGGTCGGCGTGAAGCTGTCCACACCGCGGCGCGGCTGTTCCGGGCTTGCCTACTCCGTCGACTATGTGACCGAGGAAAAGCCGTTCGACGAGAAGATCACCACCCCCGGCGGCGTCTTCTACGTGGATGGAGCGTCCGTTCTTTATCTGATCGGCAGCCGAATGGATTGGAAGGAGGACGATTTCACCGCTGGCTTCGTGTTCGAGAATCCCAACGCCAAGGGGATGTGCGGCTGCGGCGAGAGCTTCACTGTCTGATTGCAGGACAGCTCGTTCGAGTTGCGACGAGATGAGGCGGATGGCTGCAACCAAAAGGTAATGAGCGGGTTCATCTCCTCGCAAAGGGGCGGGCTGATGGAGAGCCACGATGATGAAGCCCCTGCTCGCTTTTTTCTCCCTGGTCGCACTGCCTGCCGCGGCCTTGTCTCAGCCCCAGGCCCCGGGCCAGTGGAATGTCTCGGCAAGCCCAAGCGGGTGCATCGCTTATTCGAGCTTCCCGCAAGGCACCGTGGTCTCCGTGCTTGCCGGGCGTGGGCAGCAAGAGCTCATCTTCATGATCCAGAACCGGAACTGGTCTTCGCTTGAAGATGGTGGTCGCTATCCGCTGGCCCTTGATCTCGATGGTCGGAGCCACTGGCAGTTCGATGCGGTGGCGCGGACCGAGCTTGATTCCGACGGGCCTGGCCTTCTCTTCACGGTGACGCCCGGTGACCAGAACCACGCGAAGTTCCTCACGGCATTTGCAGGGGCGACGGGCATGGATGTCGGCCAAAACGGCCGCGCCCTCGCCAGGCTTCGCCTCGGCGGCGGCGCGTCCGCCATGTCTGAGCTCGCGCGGTGCATGGCCAGCATGTGGGATGGCGGCGCTGGCGAAGAGCTTGATCCTGTGGCGAGTTCCAGACCCACCACAGCGAAGCCGCTTTGAGAAGGCTGGATCCTTTCCTCGGAGCAAAGCGCTAAAAAGGTCTTCCGCTGCGACGAAAATCAGATAGGCTCGCAACGTCTCGAGGGGGAGCTGGCGGTGGCTGATGTAGGGCGGGAAAAAAGCGGTGCATCGCGCCCGGATAGCGGCGTGTCGCCGCCGCAAGCCGCGGTGCTCGTTTGCGAGGACGAGGAGCTCGTGCGCATCAACACCTGCGAGCTGCTCGAACAGAGCGGCCTCAAAGTGCTCGAGGCCGCCGACGCGACGGAGGCGCTGGCGCTGATCGAGGCTCACCCGGAAATCCAGGTGCTCGTTACGGATGTGAAGATGCCGGGCTGGATGTCCGGCATCGATCTTGCTCGACTGGTCGAGAAGAAATGGCCCGAGATCAGCATCCTCCTCACATCCGCTTACTACACGGCCGAAGAGGGCGTGCTTCCCGAGAACATGACTTTGTTCCCAAAGCCGTTCTCCCCCGAAGCCCTGGCGAGAGAAGTGCGCCTTCTCATGAAGCGCTGAAAAGGACTTTCACTGGCCGGGGCGGTAGCTCCGCTCCGTATGGCCCTTGAGCTGATCAGGGTAGAAATAGACCTCCCGAAGATTGCCGAGCGCATAGAGCTCCGCCTGATCGTTAAAGTGCGGCGAAGCCGGATCGCCACTCTCTCCGCCCGCGGAGACCGCGCGTGCTCGCACCCTGTCGCCGAACTCCACCACAGCCACAAAGCTGTTGCCACTGGTACCGTAATATCGCTTCGTCCCGGGATAGGATTGTGCGCCGAAGGAGGCGAGCGATCCCCAGATGCCGGAGGTGAACGGCACTGGGATGCTTGGCCTGGCATCGTTGAACGGCTGGACGAGATCGCCGCTCAGGCGCTGAAACCGGTTGATGTCGCCCCAGGGAACGCCCCAACTGCCGAACCCACGCTCCAGTCGCTCGGACGCGGAAGCCAAAGCGCCGAGCTTCTGCTCGGGAGTAGTCCTTTTCTCGAGCTGTTCGATATCAGGGCGCCGTCCCCGGCGAACAGCCTCGTCCAGGCCAGCCCACAGATCCTCTGCCCAAAAAACTGCCAGTGAGGTCGGCATCGAGGCAACGCCCCAGCGATAGTCCCAGGCGCGCAGAAGCGCGATCTCGCCTGCCAGGCGCCGCTTCAACGGCGCTGGTGAAGCCTGGTCGTAGGCAGCAAGCAAGGACGGGATGAGCTGCGCAAAGGCGGGGAGATAGGAATCATAAGCCGCCGCGATCAGCGACGGCAGGGTGAAGTCCTTACGGCCTTGGAGCACCATGATGGCGTGTAATCCGCGCGCATTCTCGCCGAACGTGTCCATGTAACGCGGGAACAGCTCGCGCCTTGGGCTGTTCGGGCCCGCCGCCGAATAGGGCCAGTTGTTGGTGTTCTGGATCCAGCCGGTCGCCGGGTTCAGCACTCGCGGGGCCTCGGCAAGCGCGTGAAGCCCCTTCCAGTCGCTTGCTGGATCGGCGCCATCGACCGGCTTGGTGTAATCGAAGCGGTCATCCCGGCGCGGGATGAACTGCGGGTGCAGATAGGCGATGGTGCCCTTTGCGTCCGCGAAGATCGTATTGTTCGACGAGTTCGCCCGAAGCTGCGCGACCTTGAGAAAGGCTGCGTAATCCTTCGCCTTGGTCCGGAGGTAGGACTGGCTCAGCGCCTCGACCGGCCTTTGCATCAACGCGACGCTGACCCACTTGTCCCCTTCCGCCCGGACGACCGGCCCGCGATGCGTCTTGTGAACGGTGAAGCTCCTCGCTGCCATGCCGCCGCCGGCCAATCGGTAGGGAATCGTGATCGTCGAAGTTGCGACCGGCCGCTCCTCACGCCCGTAGCGGTAATAAAGTTGGTCGCCGCGGCGCACGATGGTTTCGAGGAACTCGTCAACCACATCGACACCGCTCGACGTGTGCATCCAACCGGCCCGTTCATTGAAGCCCTGATAGATGAAGAACTGCCCCCAGGTGACCGCCCCATAAGCGTTGAGGCCTTCATCGCTCGTCATTTGCAGTTCGGAGCGAAAGAAGAAGGAGGTGTGCGGATTGATCAGCAGGAGCGCCTTGCCGCTCGCGCTGTTCGCCGGCGCAATGGCAAAGCCGTTGGATCCCTTCGGCTCCTCGAACCCTCTTGGCGCGCCCCGGGCGGTTTGAGTGCGCTTGCCGTAAAAGGCCTCGAGCTCGCTGAGGGAGACTCGTTCGATATCTCCTCCGATGCTGCCTTCGGTGAAGCTCAAAGCCATCCAGGGCTCGAAGCGCCGAAGCACGCGCGGGCGGACATTCGGGTGCGTATGGAGATAAAAGTTGAGACCGTCGGCCCAGGCATTCATCAGCCGCTTCAGCCAGATCGGGCTTGCGGCATATTTCGCCTGGAGGTCAGCGGGCTCTACGAACAGCTTCATCCTGAGATCCTGGACCACCGCCTTCTCGCCCTCAGCTTCCGCGAGCCGCCCCAGGGCGTTCAGATAGTTGGTTTCGACTCGATTGAAGTCGTCTTCGGCCTGCGCGTAGATCATCCCGAACACCGCATCGGCATCGGAGCGGCCGCGGACATGGGCGATCCCCCAGTCGTCGCGCGTGATCGTGACGCGGCCCGCCTGCGCCCTCCAGCGGGTGAGTTCGCTCGGCTGAGTGGAAGCCGCAGCGGCTTGAGGCCGCGTCTGTGCGAGGGCAGCAGTGGACAGGCTGACGAGGACAAGCAGCGCGCTGAGCGGCTTTAGAAGCATCTGGATCTCCGAACAGGTAGGTCCAGCAAAGGCGCAATGTCAGCTGGTTGGCAAGCACCAACGCGCTTTCGCGGCGCTGCCGCGGAAGATATCAAAAGCCGAGGGTGTAGCGGATCGCTGCTCCTTGGTCGTCCGTCATCGCCTGGATGTGCCCCGGATCCTTCCGATAAAAGGCGTTGAGGCCGAGATCGCCGCCAAGGAAGGGCCGGCTGTACGCAGCTTCGAAATCGATCTCGCGGCCCGATGGCGCAAGATTGAAGAACCGGTCTTCATAGCCGACGTTCAGCGTCGCATAATCGTAAGACACCGGAACGGACATGTTGAAGCCGCCTTCGCGGACCCGGAGTGGCTGCATGACTCTCAGAGCGAACTTGTCACCGGGCATGAGCGCGTTGCGCTTGGAAACATCGAAGGCCCATGCGTCGGTCGAGAGGCGCCCCCCTTCAACCAGGCCGCCGGTCCCGGCAAGGCCGGTCCAGCCGCGGCGGTAGCTTGCGAACGCGCCCCATCCTTTGCCGAGATCGAACGATGCGGTGCTGTCGACGAAATAACTGGTCGCGCCAGCGCTTGAAAGCGCCGAGCTGAAGCGCCCGCCCAGCACCGTGCTATCCTCTTGAAGCCGTGAGGCACCAAGCGACAGCGTCGCGGGCCCGAGCTTCCGGTCTGCGCTGATAGCGCCGATGCTGTAGCCGGGTTGCTCCAGCGCCCGGTCGAAGCCCTGGTTCCACACCCTGCCCCGCTCGTTGGTTACGGTAAGCCCGATGGAGCCGATCGTTTGACGAACCCCGATGCTGCTCGACGCATCCGCCTGGAAGCCAGAGCGCGCCATCGGGTCGCGCGCGACCAGAAAGGCGTTCTGATCGTGGCCGGAGAGGCGCTGCTGCAGTGAGCGGCCGCTTTCCGAAAAGCCGAATGCCACCGCGGTTTCCGGCGTCAGCCGGCTGACGGCGATGCCGGCGACAACTTTCGCCTGCCGGGCATCCTCGTGCGAAAGGCCGGCTTGAGCGAGCCCGACATGGGGCTGGCCGGAGAGATTGCGATTCACGGTTATCGACACGGCGGTCGCGCCGCTAGCAGCCCCAGCCGTTCGGAAGTTGCCGTGGAGCGCCTGGCCGAGCGGCCGATCCTGGGGCGCGCGGGCGATCGTCTTGGCAAGATCGAGCGCGTAAGCGCGTGAGTAACCGTCGAGGATGATCGCGCCGGCCATCGAACCCGTCTTGCCGGCGTCACCAATCGGACCCGACGCCTGCCCGTTGCTCATCGTGGATATCGGCGTAGCGCTTCCGGCGAGGGTGGTTTGCCCCTGCGGCTGGAACGCGCGCGTGATGTTGAGGATGCCGTTGCCGTAGGTCGAGTCGCGGCCGGCTTCGCCGGCTTCGTCGGCGGTTGTCAGCAAAAGCCGAACGATTTGCGCCCCGGTGAGGTTCGGGAAGGCGCTTGCCAGCAGTGCCGCGGCACCGCTGATCACCGGGGCGGCAAAGGACGTTCCGGAATAAAGAAAGCCGGTGCCCGTCTCATCGAAGGCCCGGACGCGGTAGCCGAGCGCGCTCAGATAAAATTGAGCACCCGTACCCGCCCGATTGGAGAAGTCCGAAATCTGCTTGGTGTCGACGCCGTTCGCCACGTCGCCGCCGATCGGGGCGCCAACCGAACCCGCTATGATGACGAGCCCGTTGCCGGCGCGCTCTGCCGTAGTCAGCGCGAAGCTGCTTGGATTGGCGCCTTCCGGTTTTCTCCCGTCGTTGCCGGCCGAGATCACGACCACGATGCCGGCCGTGGTGGCCTGCTGGACGGCGTTCAGCACCGCCGAACCCACCCCGTCGCCGCCGAGTGAAATGTTGATCACCTTGGCGCCGTTCTGCCGGGCGATGTCGACCGCCTGGGCGATCGCCGAATCGCTGTGCTTGCAGCCTTTTTCCGGGGTGCAGTTGTCCGGATTCGAGGTGTTGAGCGATAGGATGGTCGATTCGAAGGCGACTCCCATCGGGCCGGAGCCGTTGCGCGCGGCGGCGATCGTGCCGGAAACGGCAGTGCCATGGCCCTCATTGTCGACGACGCCGCGGTCCCGCGCAACGTCCCGGCTGGCTACGTGAATGCGTCCGGAAAATTCGGCAAGATTGGGATTGATGCCGCTGTCTACGACCGCAACGGTCACGCCCCGCCCTGTAGCGCCGGTGTTATAGGCGGAGATCGCGCCGTGCGTGTTGGCGCCGTTCGAGCGCTGATACTCGGAGTCGTTGAAATTCGTGCTCGTCTGCGA
>JALYNE010000142.1 GCA_030773375.1 Pseudomonadota bacterium | reverse complement strand
CGGGGCCGATGAACCAGAATCCCACTGCTTTCGCTTTGACGATGCATCCCATCTGACGCTCGTGACGAAGAGCGTCTCAAGTTCCGCGTACATCCCGCATCATGATTTGGCCGCCGGTTGCCGCGACGGGCCGTATTGAACTGCTCCAAAGGGGAGGAACTGATGCTTTCGCCGAGCGCAATCCGCCGAGCCTCGGTCAAGCTGGTGTCGCTTCGCTGCCTCATCTCCGACATTTGTTGTGCTGCTTGCTCGCCAAGCGAGATCGCCCTCGGGCGCAGCAGGTCGGGAATATTTTGGCCGCGCGGATGATCTAACCTTCATCTGCGTAACCGCGATGGTCTCTCAGGCGCTCGGGCGGCGGACCGCCGGGGCCTCCGTACGGAAGGAAAAACAAATGACTGCGATGCTCTCTCGTACTGATAGCAAGGAATACCGACACTGCGCGATCGCGGTGACCCTGTTTGCTGGAATGGCAGCCTTATCCGCCTGCAGCCCCGCGAGTGAGGCGGCAGGTTCGGACGAAAAGGCAGGAGCCGGTACCGAGCAGGTGTTCCACATCGCTACGCTCCATCTTGACGGCAAAACGAACATCAAGGGCGCAGGCGACCACAGCCCGGAGCCTTTTCCCGCAACGGCGCCGAAAAGCAGCGGAGGGTTCATCGTCAAGCCACCGAACCCGGAGGGTGAATGGTCGGTGCGTGCGTTCGCGTTTCACCCGAGCCAAGTGGTGGTGCGGCAAGGCGACACCGTCGTGCTGAACTTCTTGGGTGTGCAGGGGCCATCGCACAAAATCGCTGTTGACGGTCAGCCGGAGCAGCTGGCGCTACGGCGAGGAGAGATGAAGAGCGTTCGCTTCGTGGCGGATAAGCCGGGTGTCGTCAGGTTTGTTTCGAAGGGGCGCGAGCCTAACATGCAGGGCTCCGTGGTCGTACTACCGCGCGCCGGGTCTTAGCTTCGGGAGCTACTCTCGATGCTTCTTTGAGGACCACGGGCCATTCCACGCAGCTGAGCACCCAAATCCTGCAATGAAGCGGGCCGTTCAGTTCAGAGCGCCGCTATGTTTGCACGCCTGCTTTTGGTGAAAATCTGGACGTGAGGCGGCTAAGTGGCCGATGTACATATTCTTCGATGCACCTGACTAGGAGAACAGCGTTGAGAAAAATGGTGGCCGGTGTTGCCGTGATACTCCTCGCCGCTTGTAATGGCTCGGGCGACGGGAACGAGGCCTTGGTGGAGGCGAACGCGAGCGGTAATGCTGCCAGCGCTGCCGTGGAGAGCGCGGTGCAGCAAAGCTCTGCGACGCCCCTGCAGAAAGAGCGGGCGCTGGAGCTGATGGAGCAGCGCCACGAAGACTATGAGAAGATCGGCGATGCGATGACGCAGATCAGCCGCGAGCTAAAAGCTGACAGCCCTAATCTTGCTCGGGTGCGGGCCGGTTCAGCCACGATCGCCGAGCTTGCGCCGCAGGTTCCGAGCTGGTTTCCTGCCGGCACCGGTCCCGACGTTGGGAAGACCGAAGCGCGTGCCGAAATTTGGCAGAAGCCCGAGGATTTCGCAGCCAAGGCTCAGGCATTCCGAGAAGCGGCCGTGACATTCAATACGGCCGCGGGAGGGACCGATCTTAGCTCCATCCGCTCGGCTCACGCGAACCTCGGCAAGAGCTGCAAGGGCTGCCACGATCTCTATCGTGAAGAACACTGATCGCGAGCCGGGAGCGCCGGTTTGGGACCTCCCGATCCGGCTCTTCCACTGGTTGATCGTCCTCCTGATCGCCGTGAGCTGGTGGTCGGCCGAAACAAGTGCCGATCGCGTGCATTTCTGGTCAGGCTATACCCTTTTATTCCTGCTCCTGTTCCGGATCCTCTGGGGCTTCTTCGGCAGTTCTACGGCGCGTTTTGCGACCTTCGTCCGGAGTCCTGCGGCGGTTTTGGCTTATATCCGAGGCGGGCAAGTTCGGGAGGCGGGTCACACTCCGCTTGGTGGCCTCAGCGTCGTGGCGATGCTGCTGGCGCTGCTCGTCCAATTGACTGCTGGGCTGATTCAGATCGACGAGGATGACTTTGTCGAGGGGCCGCTGTCCGGGCTGGTGAGTTACGACATGGCGCTGCTGGCGCACGACGTGCACGAGGTCAACTTCAACGTCTTGCTGGCGCTGATTGCGCTGCACCTCCTCGCGATCGGCTACTACCGTGTGCGTGGCCGCTCGCTTGTGCGGCCGATGATCACTGGGCGCGCGAAGCTGCCGGAGGGGGTGTCACCAATGAGACCGGCGACAAAAGGACGGCTCTTTGCATGCGCCGCCACAGCCTTGCTCCTTGCCGCGGCCATCGTCGGAGCCGCCCCGGCGCTCAGTTCGTAAGGGAGCCGGGTGGGTGTTCCGACGGGCGGTGTGGGTTTCCTGACCCTGCCCGACGGGCCTTCGGTCCCCGTTGCCTTCTTCTCACGGAGCGGCGAAAATCGATCCGGCGTCATCGCCACCACTGCGCACGCCATTACGACGCGTTCGGGGCCGATCTGCGCCCGCAATCCGAGGGCATTGCTGCGACTCACCAGCCACTGCTTTTAACCGAATGCATAGCGCCGAGCTGAATGACGTCCGCTTCTGGGATGGTCAGCCACAGCACCGCGCGTCCAGCATGGGCGCTTAGCGGACGTGGCGGGAAGTGGCCGCCTCACCTCCCCGTCACGCCGGGGCGCGGCATTCATTTTGGGGCACGCGACGAGAATGCACGGCGGAACCGGTCAAGGTCGGCGGCCTCAATGTCGGACACCGCCGCAAATCGGAGACCGGCCTGCGACCACTCGACGAGATTGTATCCGTCCCGCCGCGAAGCGCGCGGCAGCATGCCCGCAGTGTCCGGAAGGACAAACAGATTCACGGTGTGCAGCCGCCTCCGATAGACGACCGCCGGGACGACGCGGCCCGCTATCACGTCGAGCCGCCCACCGACCAGTGGAAATCCGAGGTCCGCCAGCTCGGGGACCGGCGGTGCGTAGTCGGTGCGACCGTTGAACCACGGTCGGACGACGTGCCGGTTGGACGTCTGAACGTCGACGATGTGCTGCGCAAGCAGCGATTGCACGTGGCTGTCGACGAGCTGGGAGTCGAGGTCGGGCTGATCGACTCGCGGGAGGGAGATCATGAACGCCAGACTAGCCGCCAACGCCCCGATCGCACCCCCCCCGAGCCACGGCGTGACCCGTACCGACCTCACGTACGCAGGGGAGTCGGCAGCGAGCGTCGATCCTTCGATCCGGTCGCGCAGGCCACTCGGGATGACGTACTTCACGCCAGGCGATGCAATGGCATCCCTGACCGCCTGCAATCGGGATAGCGCTTCGCTGCACGTGGTGCACGTGGCGAGATGCGTCTCGATCCGCACTGTGTTGGCCGCGTCGAGTTCGCCGTCGAGCAACCCGTTGAGCAGGACGACGTGGTCTGGGCATCCGCTCATAATCCGACCTCCCTTTCGGCCTGATCCGTCCCGTCGTCATGCGGCAGGAGAAGCTCGCCAAGCATCTTCCTCGCTCGGGCAAGTCTCGACATGACCGTTCCCATCGCAACCCCGGTGATCACGGCGATTTCCTTGTAAGAGAGCTCCTCCATCTCGCGAAGGACCAGCGCCTCCCGGAATGGCTCGGGCAGATCCTCGATCATGCGCCGAAGCGTCGCCGCTTCGCGGGCGCGGTCGAGTTCGATATCAGGTGTCGGTCGATCGTCGGGTACATCGGCGAGCCTTCGTGCCTGCTCCGGGGAAAGGGAGCTTTCTCTAACCGTGACGCGACCGATGCCGCGCTCCATCTTCAATGCCGCCCAACAGCAATTGCGGACGATGGCGAACAACCAGGCTCTGGCCGAGGCACCGCGATATTGCGGAAAGGCCTTGTAGGCGCGCAGGAAGGCGTCCTGGACCACATCCTCGGCAAGCGCAGGATCGCGCGTGAGGAAGCAGGCGAGGTTGTACGCCACGTCAAGGTGGGGCAGTACCAGGCTGCGGAAGGCGGACGACTGCACACGCTCCCCGTCGGTCGAGACTGACCTGCCGTCGCGGGTAGCCAGCCGTGGTCGAAAGAGATGCCGCCTCACTGCGCCGATGCCTGCCTCTGAGCCCTCTCTACTTAACGACCGTTACGCGACTCGTCATCTTCGGATGGAGCGAGCAGAAGTATTCGAACTGGCCAGGCTTGGTGAAGGTGAAGCTGAACTGGTCGCCAGTATCCAGAACCGTCGACTTGGAAATCGCGCCGCTCGCCCCCAGCGTGATCCAGGCTTCCGCGTCGTCGTCGGTGCCGGCAGTGGCGGGAGACGCAAGCAGCGCAAGCGGTGCCGCCGCCAAGATCCGTCGTCGCATGCCGTTCTCCTTATTAAATGCGCCGCGATGTGACAGGGGATGACGATTTACCCGCACCATCAGTTACCGGGACCAGACACCTAGGATTCCGTTCAATCGTGATTTATTCCCCCCGCCCTACTCCCCACACCCAAAATATGGCCCGCAGAAAGACGGCCGCAGCGCGCTGATCGACACCGCGCTTTCTGCCTAAGCTCCACGAACTCAGGGGCAAGGTGGTTGCTCCGTGGTCAAGGGTACGAGGGTCAACCCTATGAGCTTAGCTCCGGCATTTGCCGTCGGCGCCCTCATAGCGGTTGCTTCATCCTCCTGCGCTTCGGCTCAGCCAGTCGTTTCCGCCGACCCTTGGCGCAACGTCTCAGCCGCGATCGGAACCTCGATGCGGACTGCTCGATTCCCGGCTGTCAAAGCAGCCGCGCGAGGATGTGTGCAGCGGCCTCCTCAAGCCGGCCCGCAGCACGGAGCTGCCGTCCCTATCTCCCTTGCCTCCTGAATCGGAGGGCACGGGACGTCTCCGTAGGAGCAGAATATCCAGCAGTCGCCCTTGAGCGGACGGAGCACCGTGCCGCAGTGGTTGCAGTCGTAGAAGAACTGCCGGCGTCCGTAGGCATCGTCTCGGTCGAGACGCCCCCGCACTTGGGGCAGGTGAGCGTCGAGCTCAGCAGCATCACTGGCCTCCCAAGGCACGCATGAGAGGCGCTTCGATGAAGCTCCAGAAGGACCACAGCCGTTGGGCCGAGACGTTCTTGGTAAGCCATACCATCGCACAGAGCTACTGGACCGGGTCGAGCAAGCTTTGGACCAACGAGGCAACACCCCTGTCCGCCGCCGGCCAACAGATTTCGGTGCTGCGGAGGAGTGAGGCTCAATCGAACAAGGGGAACGGAGGAGATAACCCTCCCGATACGCCAGACGGCCGACGTAATCGTATCCAGTAGGCAGACGCCGTCAACCTGGGAGGTGTAGCCGGAAGTAGAACGTCCGCTTCCGGGAAACTCGAGTATGGCTGCGTATGACCGAGAATGGCGCAAATCGGCCGCCGGTTTTACTCAGGTTCAGCGGGAAGCATTTGCTGGATCAAGCCGAGGTTCCGTTGTCTACCGTCCAGTTCCCAGCGAACCTCACTGGTGCGCCCCCTAAACGTCAAGGTTCGCCACGTTCAGCGCATTTTCCTGGATGAAGTCGCGGCGCGGTTCGACGACGTCGCCCATCAGCCGCGTGAAAATCTCGTCGGCGACGTCCGCTTGGGAGACTTCAACCCTCAGGAGCGAACGGTTCTCCGGATCGAGCGTCGTCTCCCACAGTTGGTCGGCGTTCATTTCCCCGAGGCCCTTGTAGCGCTGGATGGAGAGGCCCTTCCGGCCCGCGGCCAGGATGGCTTCGAGAAGCTCGGTCGGGCGGCGGACGAGAACGCCCTTGGCGTCGGGCGCACGGTCGCCGGAGGGGACGCCCTCCACTTTCTCGTGCGGATCGTCGCTGTCGGGATTGGCTTCCCCGGCTTCCGCCTGGGCGCCGGCCGTCTTCAGCGAGACGAGACGCGACTGGGCGGCGTAGGTGGCCGCCTGCTCGAGAGCGAGCGCGTGGAGCTTGCGGGCCTCGGCGGAGATCAGGAACTTGTGGTCGACCACATGCCAGTCGGTGACGCCGCGCCAGAGCCGCTTCAGAACGTAATTGCCCTCGTCGCTCGCTTCGCCGGTCCAGCTCGCGTCCACATCCGCCGCCTGGAGCCAGGCCGCCGTGCGGGCGGCTGCGCTCGCCCGCGCGCCGTCCTTCAGTTCCGGGTCGAGCGCTCCGGTGAGTGCAAGCGCTTCGATGAGCGCCGGATCGTAGCGACGCGGGATGTAGCGCATCAGCGTCCGGACACGGCGGGCGTGATCGGCCAGCTCGTGAAGGTCGCGGCCGGTGCGCGGGCCCTCCGCGGTATCGAGCCGCATCGCGCCGATACCTGCGTCCACCAGATATTGATCGAGCTTAGAATCGTCCTTGAGATACACCTCGGACCGGCCCTTCGCGACTTTGTAGAGCGGCGGCTGGGCGATGTAGAGGTGGCCGCGCGCGATGATCTCCGGCATCTGCCGGTAGAAGAAGGTGAGCAGCAGCGTGCGGATGTGGGCGCCGTCGACGTCGGCGTCCGTCATGATGACGATCTTGTGGTAGCGCAGCTTGTCGATGTTGAAGTCGTCGCGGCCAATGCCGGTGCCCATCGCCTGGATCAGCGTGCCGACTTCCTTGGACGAAAGCATGCGGTCGAAGCGGGCGCGCTCCACGTTCAGGATCTTGCCCTTGAGCGGCAAGATGGCCTGCACGTGACGATCCCGTCCCTGCTTTGCCGAGCCGCCGGCCGAGTCACCCTCGACGAGGAAAAGCTCGCACTTCGAAGGATCGCGCTCCTGGCAATCGGCGAGCTTGCCGGGAAGCGAGGCGATATCCATCACGCCTTTGCGCCGAGTGAGTTCGCGGGCTTTCCGAGCCGCTTCGCGAGCGGCGGCGGCATCGATGATCTTCTGGACGATCGTGCGGGCGTGCTGCGGATTTTCCTCGAGCCAATCGGACATCCTGTCCGCCATCAGGCTTTCGAGCGGCTGACGCACTTCGGAGGAGACGAGCTTGTCCTTGGTCTGCGAGCTGAACTTGGGATCCGGAAGCTTGACCGAAACGATCGCCGTCAGGCCCTCGCGCATGTCGTCGCCGGTGAGGCTCACCTTCTCCTTTTTCAGAACGCCCGACTTTTCGGCATAATTGTTGAGCGTGCGGGTGAGCGCTGCGCGGAAGGCGGCGAGATGGGTGCCGCCGTCGCATTGCGGGATGTTGTTGGTGAAGCAGAGGACCTGCTCGTAATAGCTGTCGTTCCATTCGAGCGCGACTTCGATGCCGATGTCTTCCCGCTGGCCCGTCACCGAAATCGGATCGGGGATGAGCGCAGTCTTGGCGCGGTCGAGATAACGCACAAAGGCTCCGATGCCGCCCTCGTAGAAGAGCTCCACCGTCTTTTCTTCCTCGTGGCGCGCGTCCGTCAGGAGCAGCCTCACGCCGGAATTGAGAAAGGCGAGCTCCCGAAAGCGGTGTTCGAGCTTGTCGAAACTGAACTCGGTGATCTTGAAGGTGTCCGGCGATGGCAGGAAGGTGACCTTGGTGCCCTTTTTTCCTTCGGGGGCGGGACTCACCACCTTCAGCGGAGCTTCGGCGTCGCCGTGGCGGAAGCGCATCCAATGCTCCTCGCCATCGCGCCAGATGGTGAGCTCGAGCCACTCCGAAAGCGCGTTGACGACCGAGACACCGACGCCGTGGAGCCCGCCCGAGACCTTGTAGGCGTTGTCTTCGGACGTGTTCTCGAATTTGCCGCCGGCATGGAGCTGCGTCATGATGACTTCGGCAGCCGACACGCCCTCTCCCTTGTGGATCCCGGTGGGGATGCCGCGGCCATTGTCCTCGACCGACACCGAACCGTCGGGGTTCAGCGTGATCTGAATGAGGTCGCAGTGGCCGGCGAGCGCTTCGTCGATGGCATTGTCGGAAACCTCGAACACCATGTGGTGGAGGCCCGAGCCATCGTCAGTGTCGCCGATATACATTCCGGGGCGTTTCCGGACCGCGTCGAGCCCCTTCAGGACCTTGATGGATTCCGCGCCGTAGGAGTTTTCTTGTGGGGAAGTTGCCATAGCAAGGACATAGCGATCCGGGCCGTGAAACCCAAGGAAATAAGCCGAGTCGGGCCATCAGGAGCCGGGGTCCGACCGAGCATCTCCCGGGCTGGCGGTCGTGACGGCAGGGGGATCAGGTTCCCAGTGACGGAGCAGCGTAGCCCCCACCGCCGGGGAGCTCCAGCATGGTTGCGCCGGGGCCAATGCCGGCGAAAAGCGATGT
>JALYNE010000141.1 GCA_030773375.1 Pseudomonadota bacterium | reverse complement strand
CGAGCGCGCCGGGCTGATCCGCCGCCAGCCAGGCACCGCCCGCAGCATCGAAGTGCTCGTCGACCCCGAACGCCTGCCGGTCCTACACCCGGCCCAACCAGTCAAATCCTCTGTGCAGAGGTACTAGGTGTTTAGTCCCAGCATGTGATGGTTGGGCTGGACGGTAAGATGCCCGGCTTGGATTTCCAGAGTTCCTCGACGGCTTGATAGGGCGTTCTAAAAGGGAGCGCCTTGAGCTGCTTGGCGAAGTTGTAGGCTATCAGCCAGTCGCGGACGTGCCGGCGTAGCTCGTAAAACGGCGGAAATCTGCGGAAGATGGACGGACGGCCGCAGATACAAGAAAACCGCCGCTCTGGAGGTCAGCAATGGCGGTTTTCTGCGGGTTCTAGCTGGTGCGGACGGCGGGACTCGAACCCGCACTCCCCGAGGGGAAGAAGATTTTAAGTCTCCAGCGTCTACCGGTTCCGCCACGTCCGCACCGGCCGGCGATAGCGGCTAAGCGGCTCCGCACGGAAGCGGAAAGCCGCGCCTGCCGCGCTTTTTTGCGTTTAATCGCCCGGGGAGGCGGTCTCTAGGTTGAGCCGCTCGCGCATTTCCTTGCCGGGCTTGAAGTAGGGGACGCGCTTTGCGGCGACGTCGACAGCATCGCCCGTCCTCGGATTGCGCCCCTTGCGAGCGTCGCGGTCGCGCGTCGAGAATGCCCCGAACCCGCGCAGCTCGACTCGGCCGCCCTGCTGAAGCTGAGCGATGATGGAATCATAAAAGGCGCTGACAACGCGCTCGATCTCCTTGACGGTAAGATCGGGATGGTCCTCGCATAGCTTCTGCACGAGCTCGGAACGGATCACAATTCACCCCCTTCAGATCGGGCATATCGCCCGGCTATGCCGCTACCCCCGCAGCCGCTTGCGGAGATCAATCGCACCATCTTCGACCAAAAGCAACATGCGGACAAGGGCCTACGTCCAAACAGCGGCGGCCGGGCGTGTCAGATGGAGCGGGTGCCGAAGCACCCGCCCTTTTCGTGCTTTAGCCGTTCTTCTGCTTGAGCGCTTCGCCCAGGATGTCGCCGAGGCTGGCTCCCGAATCGGACGACCCGTATTGCGCGACCGCCTGCTTCTCCTCGGCGATCTGCATCGCCTTGACCGAGAAGTTCGGCTTCTTCGACCGATCGAAGCCGATCACCATTGCGTCGAACTTCTGGCCGACCTGGAACCGCTCTGGACGCTGCTCGTCGCGATCCCGTCCGAGATCGGTGCGCTTCAGGAAGCCGGTCGGGCCATCGTCGCCGACCTGAACCTCAAGGCCGCCATCACGCACTTCGAGCACCGTGACCGTCACGATATCGCCGCGGGATACGCCACTGCCGCCGCCGCTGGCGACGCCGCCGCGCTCGAGCTGCTTCATGCCGAGCGAGATCCGCTCCTTCTCGACATCGACGTCCAGAACCTGGGCCTGGACGATCTCGCCCTTGTGGTGGAGGTTCAAAGCATCCTCGCCGGAGACACCCCAGGCGATGTCGGACATGTGGACCATGCCGTCGACGTCGCCTTCGAGGCCGATGAACAGGCCGAACTCGGTGGCGTTCTTGACTTCGCCCTCGACCACGCTGCCGACGGGGTGACGCTCGGCAAAGGCGCTCCACGGATTGGCTTGCGCTTGCTTCAGCCCCAGGCTGATGCGGCGCTTGTCCTCATCCACCTCGAGCACCATCACGTCGACTTCCTGGCTGGTCGACACGATCTTGCCGGGGTGAACGTTCTTCTTGGTCCAGCTCATCTCGGACACGTGGACGAGGCCCTCGATGCCCGCTTCGAGCTCAACGAACGCGCCATATTCCGTGATGTTCGTCACGCGGCCGCGGAACACGCCGCCGACCGGATATTTGGCGCCCGCGCCTTCCCACGGATCCGACTCGAGCTGCTTCATGCCGAGCGAGATGCGCTGCGTGTCGCGGTTGATGCGGATGATCTGGACGCGCACCGTGTCGCCGATGTTGATCACCTCCGACGGGTGGTTGACCCGCTTGTAGCTGATGTCGGTGACGTGGAGCAGGCCGTCGATGCCGCCGAGATCAACGAAAGCGCCGTAGTCGGTGATGTTCTTGACCACGCCCTCGACGATCTGGCCCTCGTGGAGCGACTGGATGAGGCCGGTGCGCTGCTCCGCCCGGGTTTCCTCGAGAATGGCGCGGCGCGAGACGACGATGTTGCCGCGGCGGCGGTCCATCTTCAGAATCTGGAATGGCTGGGGAATGTCCATCAGCGGGGTGACGTCGCGCACCGGGCGAATGTCGACCTGGCTTCCCGGCAGGAAGGCGACGGCGCCGCTGAGGTCAACGGTGAAGCCGCCTTTGACGCGGCCGAAGATGATGCCTTCGACACGGTTGCCGGCGGCATGTTCCGTCTCGAGCTTGTCCCAGGCGGCTTCGCGTCTTGCGCGGTCGCGGCTGAGCATCGCTTCGCCCTGGTGGTTCTCGACCCGGTCGACATAAACCTCGACCGTGTCGCCGACGTTCAGTTCGGCTTTCTGGCCCGGCGCTGCGAACTCGCGGAGGGGAACGCGGCCTTCGGATTTGAGCCCCACGTCGATCACCGCCATGTCGTTTTCGATGGCGGTTACGGTCCCGGTGACGACCCGGCCTTCGAAGCCTTGATTTTCGCCGCCGAGGGTTTGGTTGAGAAGTGCCGCGAAATCGTCGCGGGTCGGCATTGCCGCAGTGGCCATAAAGCTGGATATCCTTCTTTGCTTTTATTCCGGCCGCCGGTTGTGTCCGACGGTCTTGGCCCTCGATGCCGCACCGGCCCCATGCCAAGTGCAGCGTCCAGCGCACGAGGTTGGCGAAGGATCTGGGGAACAAGCAAAAGGGCGCGTCAAAGGCCGGCGTCTTCGCCTTGCCTCACGCGCTTCGCTCCACCTTGAGCCTCCACGAGCGCAATCGCCCGCTGGACGGCTTCGCCTATAGTCAGCTTGCTCGTGTCCAGCAAGTGAGCATCTTCAGCCACTTGCAGCGGCGCGGCGGCCCGCGTCCGGTCGCGTTCGTCGCGGGCGCGGATGTCGGCGAGGACGTCGGCGAAATGTGCCGCCAGCCCCAGCCGATGCAGCTCCTGGTAACGGCGTTCGGCGCGCACCTCGGCGCTCGCCGTGACGAACAGCTTCGCGTCGGCGTGCGGCGCGATCACTGTTCCGATGTCGCGCCCGTCGAGGACCGCGCCTCCCGGCTGGTCGGCAAACTGCCGCTGCCGGTTGATGAGCGCCTGGCGCACCAGCGGATAAGCGGAAATGCGCGAAGCGATGGCGCCCACAGTCTCGCTCTTGAGCTCGGGGTCCGAAAGGTCGGTCTGAGCGAGATCGCAGGCCCTCAACGCGGCAAATTCGCTCTCCGGGTCGCCGCCCCAGCGCAGCAGGTTCAAGCCGACCGCACGGTAAAGAAGGCCGGTGTCCATGTGCGGAAGGCCCAAATGCTTCGCGAGCCCCCTTGCAATGGTTCCTTTGCCGCTTGCAGCAGGTCCGTCGACGGCAATGATCATGAAGACTTTCCAGGCCCGCCCGCGCGTGCGGGGGCGGTGAGGAGGGCGCTCGGGTCGGCTTGGGGCAGGGGAGCCGCCGCGCCCGATGAGCCGATCAGCGTCAGCCGGTCGATCATTCTTATCCTTCTCCTTTGCGGCACCGGCGCCGCGGAGTTCGGCCGCTGGCGGGGTGACGCTCGGCTTTTGACAGCGGCGCCTCGCTATGGCAAGGCGCGCGGCTTATCCGGATCTGCCCCTCGGGCGGGTCCGCTTTTTCAATTTGGACTGGAGGCTCACCCGTCATGGTGAAAGCTGAGTGGGGCACCAAGCGCAGCTGCCCCAAATGCGGCACCCGTTTTTACGACCTGGGCAAGGATGACCCGGTCACCTGCATCAATTGCGGCATCGCCTGGGAGCCGGAGCCGGTGCTGAAATCGAAGCAGCCGCTGCCGTTCGACGCGCCCAAGAAAGCCATCGAGGACGAAGCACCCGACGCGGATCTGGCGGCGGACGAGCTGGAACTCGACGAGGAGGTCGAGCAGAATCCCGACGACGAAGTGGATATCGGCGGCGACGACGATATCGGTGTCCCGGGTTCCGGCGGCGAGGACGAAGAAATCTGATTGCGGGGCGCCGCCGGCTATTCTAAGGCGGCGCCTATAGCCTCCAGCGAGACGAGGATGGAGAGCATATCACCGGCTCCGACCGCCCAGGGGAGCCGTCTTGGGGCCGTAGCTCAGCTGGGAGAGCGTCGCAATGGCATTGCGAAGGTCAGGGGTTCGATCCCCCTCGGCTCCACCATTCCAACGAAAAATTCCGTAGATTTCTGCTGTTTTATCGAGCGGCTCGATTGTCGACCCAGATTTTCGTCCCTCGCGGCGCTGCGCTGTTGTGGAACGGCTTGGCACGTTTCCTAAGTCGTAATCCTGAAACTCAACGCGATTTTGCTGCAGGTCTCGAAATCGGATTCTGCGTCGACCCAGAGCAACTCCGGTATCACGAGAAGCTTCGCCAGTGGCCGGGTCTGGGCCGGGAGCGGTACGTCGGTTTCTGGGTTCCGGTCGCACCAATCAGACATCGATCCGCCAAGCTTCTAATGGCTCGGGCCCTTACAGGAAATCGGACTTGCCGCCGCCGAAACATCGGTTTGCGTGTTTTCCAACGGTCCGCTTTCCTGGTCCGGCGGGCAAGAAGCAGACGTCATATCAACATCGATATGGCGTTCCCGAAGTTATGCCCCAGGATCGGAAGCAGCAGGCTGCCGGTCCGGAGCCTCAGCCAGACGGCGACGAACGAGGGAAACGCCGTCAAGGCCATGGTGAGTGCGTCGAAGGAGAACTGACCGTTCGAGAATCCGAAGGCGTGCGCCATGCCGAACAGAAGGCATGACAGGACGGCGCCCCAGCCCAATCAACGCCGAGGAAGCGGACGCGGCCGGCGAAGGCCCTGTCGAGGGCGAACAGCAGGATGCCGCGATAGAATGGTTCCTCCTCCAGCCCTGGCATGGTGAGCTGGAACGCGATGTCTTCGCCGTTCGCCGTGCCGCCCGGGAATGCCACCGCGATCCCGACGAAGAATGCGCAGTAAAGCACCAAGATGGGCAGGGCGGATTTGAGGCTTCCGGGTGCCTGCGCGAGCGTCAGCCCGACCCGGCGCCATCCGAAGATCGGAAGGGCCGCAATCGCCAAGGTCGCGACCAAAGCGAGGAGCTTGCCCTGCCAGTTCCAGTCGCTGTCCGGCAGCAGGTTCGGCATGGTGCCGTAGACGCCGGTGAGCAGGGCGTCGTTGATCGCCACGAGGAGCGCGGCGATCAGGAGCCAGCGCGGCGCGAAGCGCTCGCGGTCCAGAAGGCCGATCGATCCTCCCGCCAGCAGCAGGAGCAGGAGGGTTCCACAAAGTTCGATCAGGGCGTTCACGATGTCGCTCTCATGTTGTTGGAGCACGCATCTATGGCCGTGTCGGGCGCCGCGGGCGCGTCAAAAGGCGGCGGATCGTTTCTCGAAACTCGGCGCAGGGGCCGTTTTTTCAGGGGAATGACCGGTTTCGGCCGCGGATCGAATGGCCAGCGCCGCATCTTTGTACTGGCCGGGCGTGCACGCCTCGGCGGCGCGGAAGACGCGGTTGAAGCTCGGGAGCGACGCGAAACCGCTGTCGAGCGCGATCGCGATCAGCTTGTCGGCCGACCGGCGGGGGTCCGCCAGCAGTCTGCAGGCCTCCACGACGCGATAGTGGTTCAGAAACGAGCGGAAATGGTCGAAGCCGAGTTCGTGGTTGACGAGCTTGCGGACGGCGCGTTCGGGAGCGTTCATCCGCTGCACGAAGGTCGCGAAGGTGAGGTCCGGATCGAGATGGATCCGTTCCACCTCGATCAACGTGGTGAGGCGCTGCCGCAGCTCGCCGGCCACCATGCGATCATCGCCATCCGCAGCGACCGCTGGCGGCGACGGCGCTGCCTGGGCGACGCCATCGAAGCTGAGCACGCCCGACCGGACGTCGAGGACTCGTCCCGCGAGCCAGAGCGCAAAGCCGAGGATCGCGGCGTTCTGCGCCATGGCGAAAGGGAGCGGACGCCACGCGAAGCCGAAGATGAGGTCGACCGAAAGGTCGATCAGCAACTGACCGCCGAGCAGCAGGGCGACCGTGGCCCTGGCATCGTAGCGATTCTGTATGAGGTCGCCTTCGCGCTCCGCGCAGAGCCGCCAGATCAGATGGGCCACGATGCCGAACCCGAGGCCTACCAGCGTATAGGAGAGCGCCGGCACCGGAGCGACGATGGCCCGATCGGCGCCGGCCAGAGCGATCCAGCATAGTCCCACCGCGAGGACGCCGCCCCGCGGCCTGAACTGCCGGTCGAAGCAGGCGAGGCAGAACCACCACAGAAAGACGACGGTGCAGCCGCTGGCGAAATGCGCGATCGCGGCTGGCGTGCCGGAAAGCCGCAGCGACGGATCGGGCGTGTTGCCGATGAGGAAGCCCGACAGGCAGATCGCCATGGGCACAAACAGCAATGCGGGCACACCTATCTTTCGCCGTTGCCGAAACAGCAACCAGGCGAGAAGCAGGAACATGGCCATGCCGCCGAGCCTGATGGTGGCGTCAAGTTGTCCTAAGTCCATTCGTCTGACCTACGCCACGTGGCCGCTTCGGGCTAGGATGTGAATGTCCGCTAATGAGAAACCGGTTGGCATCAGTCCATGACGTATTTGGTAGCCGCTACCCGCTTGGCCCGTTATCCGGCACTCTACACGGCTTGCGAGGCGGGGCGGCTTTCATGTCCGGGATCATCGGCAAGGTTTTCGGCGGGGTGCTGGGCGTTGTGCTGCTCATCGCCATCGTCTCGATCGCCTGGCCGCAAAGATCAGCGCCGCTTCCCGATGCACGCCGCGGCTACGTGATTGAAGGCGTCCGAGTCATCGATGTCGTCGCCGGCGCCGCAGGACCGCCCATGAGCAGCGCGCCGGCAGCCTCATCGCGTTCAACACTGAAACGCTGGGCGTGCAGAACAGCGCCTCCAACCGCGCCACCGCAGAATCGCGCATCGCGCTGGCCACCGACAGATTGTGCGAGGCGCTGGCGAAGCCGCCGAGGGGGATGCCAAAGCAAACGGCTGATCATTGAGCGAAGGCAGGGACATGCAGCCTTTGGCTTCCTTTCCCCAGCCAAACGCCCAATGCTCCGGGATCGAAGTGAGCGACAAAGCTAGCCTGACCGCACGCTGTCCCGAACCAGAGGCCTCAACAGCTGGTTAGTTTGATAGGAGCTGCGCTCTGGTGGGATCCGCCCTGTTTTGATGCCGAACGTGCAGAGATTCCCTGTTCTTTCGGCAGCCGGCGCGTGCACCCCCCGGCTCCGCTGCGCAGCCACTGGACCCAGCTTGCCCCGATCTCCTGTTCCCCATGCGGTGGCAGGCTGTTTCGTTTTGAAACAGGCGAATCTCCTGCTCACCGGCAGTCTTGAGGAAGAGGTAAAGAATCTCTTAATCAGCGGACATGAACCACTCGCACTCAGATGCACGTACCTTCGGCAAGCGCGGCGCTGTTGCCGCCCTTGCTGTGCCGCTCGCGGCCGAAGAGCAGGACACGACGTTCATAGAGGACTTGAAGCTGTTCGCGACCGGCTGGCTCGGTGGTCTCGTCTTCTTCGGGACGTTCCTCGCCTAATCCTCTCGCCGGGCCGCGCGTCCAGCGTCAATCGCAGGCGAGGTGGAGGCGCCAGCCCAGCCAGGCGGCGCCGAGGCTTGCAACGGCGACCATCAGCAACGTCTCGGCGACGGATACGCCCGCCTGAACCAGCCCGGTCAGGATCAGGGCCGAGAGCACCATCGCCCCGGCATTGACGATGTTGTTCGCCGCCACCGTTCGGGCCGTTTCGGATTTCGCGACGGTGGTCGTGAGGAAGGCATAAAGCGGGACCACGAACATGCCGCCGGCAATCGCGACCCCAAGCAGGTCGACCATCACCCATTCTGCCTGAGGAATGCGCACGAAGCTATGGAGGTCCATCAATCCGCCCGTCCAGGCCGGCCAGTGAATCACGTTCCAGTAAAGGTGGCAGACGAACAGCCCCATCGCGATCGCGGAGGCAGGCGCGTATCTGGCCAGCACTCGCCCCGCCAGCAGGCGGTTGATGAGCACCGACCCGATGGCGACACCGACCGAAAAGATGGCGAGGAAGAGGGTCGCCACCTCTTCATTGGCGTGAAGAACGTTCTTGACCAGCGG
>JALYNE010000140.1 GCA_030773375.1 Pseudomonadota bacterium | reverse complement strand
CGCCGACCATTTCCACCGCATCGGCGACACGCAAAGTGCTGCGGGCGTGATCCGCGCGGCGCTCCGCGCTCATCCCAGGGATCCGGACCTTTGGGTGGGTCTTGGCAATGCACTGGTGATTCACGCCGGTGGCATGATGACGCCGGCAGCAGAGCTCGCCTTCCAGCGTGCCTCCCGGCTGGCGCCCGACCATCCCGGTCCCAAATTCTTCTACGGGCTGGCGCTTGCCCAAAGTGGCAAGCTCCAAGAGGCGGAGAGCCTCTGGCGGAGCGTTCTTCTTGCTACGCCGCCGGACGCTGAATGGCGCTCGATCGTGGAGGAAAAGCTGCAGCTGCTCGCGCAAGTTCGCGCCCGCGTGGCAGGAATGCGTGGAAGCCGGCGATAGCCAGCGGGCCTGCCGGGCAGAGCCGGGTTGGGCTGAAAGCTGGCGTGGTAGATGAGCGTACCAGGCTGATCGTGCTGACCCGATCCCCTCCCGCCAAGCGGGAGGGGAGGATGCTTAGAGTGCTTTCAAGTCAGGTGGAAATCACCTGACGGCTCGAAAAGCACGGCAAACAAAGGAACGTGGACCCCTTCCCGGTTCAATCCAACCGGGAACGAGTCTAGTGATCGACCCCGCGTCCGGTCTCGTGCTGGAGTTCGTCAATCTTCTTCGAGGCTTCCGCCTTGGTAAGGCTGGGATCGAACTCTTCCCCGGCTTCCTGCGCGAGCGTCTTCAGATAAGAGGCCTGGGGCCCCGTCATCTGCTCGTCGCCCGTGACCCAATCTTCCGGATCCTTGACCGGGTTGCTGGCGGGCTCGCCCTTGTTGTTGTCGGACATGGCCTTTCCTTCCCATCATGCAGTTCAGACATCAACGGCCATGTTCCGCTTCTGTTCCCCGCGCTCAAGCAGCCTGTTCGAATGGGAGATCAAGCGCTTCAGCCACCGCCTGGTGACGGATCTTGCCTCCTGAAACGTTGAGGCCGTTTGCAAGGTGCGGATCGGACTTCATCGCCGCTTCAGCGCCTTGGTTGGCGAGCTTCAGAACGAATGGGAGCGTCGCATTGTTGAGCGCAAACGCCGAGGTTCGGGCAACCGCGCCCGGCATGTTGGCAACGCAATAATGGATAACGCCGTCAATCTCGTAGACCGGGTTTTCATGGGTGGTTGCGTGCGAGGTCTCGAAGCACCCGCCCTGGTCGATCGCGATATCAACAAGCACAGAGCCGCGCTTCATGGTCTTGAGCATGTCGCGCGTGACCAGCTTCGGGGCTGCCGCGCCGGGAACCAGCACAGCGCCAATCACCAGCGAGGCGCTCTGAACGGCCGCGGCGATTGCCGCCTTGGAAGCGTATGCTGTCTTGATCTGGCTGCTGAAGAACATGTCGAGCTCCGCGAGCCGCGACATCGAGATGTCGTAGATGGTGACGTCCGCGCGCATGCCGACCGCCATCTGCGCCGCATTGACCCCAGCGACTCCGCCCCCGAGGATCGCGACCTTTGCCGGCGCAACGCCGGGAACACCGCCGAGCAGGACGCCGCGGCCGCCCTGCTCCTTTTCAAGATAGTGGGCGCCGACCTGGACCGACATGCGGCCGGCAACTTCCGACATCGGCTTCAAAAGCGGCAAGGAGCCGTCCCGCGCCGTCACAGTCTCATAGGCAATGCAGGTTGCCCCGGATGCCATGAGGCCGTCGGCCTGCGGCTTGTCGGCAGCAAGGTGGAGATAGGTGAAAAGGAGGTGGCGCGGCTCCAGGAGAGCGATCTCCTGCTGCTGGGGTTCCTTCACCTTCACGATCATGTCGGCAGCAGCGAACGTTTCGGCGGCGCTCGCCGCGATCCGCGCGCCGGCATTCACATAAGCCTGGTCATCGAAATCGATGCCCATGCCGGCCTGCGTCTGGACGACGACCTCGTGCCCGGCGGACACCAGTTCCGCCACCGATGGCGGCGTCAGGCCGACGCGATATTCGTGAACTTTGATTTCTTTCGGCACGCCGACGCGCATCTTCGACTCCATCCCAGGTTCAGATGCGGCCCTCTATAGGAGGGACAGAAGGCTTTGTCGCCGTTGCTAGCCCCTGAGGCCTATGCTAATTGCGCCGCTCCTGGCGGGGCCAGAGCTTCATCGAGAGGTTTCAAGGCGCTCCGCCTTTCCAGCCAATGACCGACACCGCCGCCGCCCCACAATTGCCCGCGGATCATCCGGCGGCCAGCGCCCACGCTCATCAGGGCAGCCTCGTCAAGTTGACGCTCGGCGCGATCGGCATCGTCTTCGGCGACATCGGCACCAGCCCGATTTACGCATTCCGCGAAACCTTTGCCGGCCACCATCCGCTGGCGGTGGACAGAATCCACGTCTTCGGTGTGCTGTCGCTCATCTTCTGGTCGATGATGCTGGTCGTGACGCTGAAATACGTCACGATCCTGATGCGGGCCGACAACAAAGGGGAAGGGGGCAGCCTCGCGCTGCTGGCCCTCATCTCGCGCAAGACCGGCGGAAAGGCCCGATGGACCAGCGGTATCGTCCTGCTCGGCGTGTTCGCCTGCGCGCTTTTCTACGGCGACAGCATGATCACCCCGGCCGTCTCCGTTCTCTCGGCGGTAGAAGGGCTCACCATCGTGGAACGCGGCCTCGAGCCGCTGGTGGTGCCAATTGCCATCATTATCCTTGTCGGCCTGTTCCTCATCCAGCGGGTCGGTACGGCCAAGGTGGGTGCGCTGTTCGGCCCGGTCGTTTCGGTCTACTTCGTCACTCTTGCAGTGCTCGGCACGGTCAGCATCCTTCGCGACCCAACGATATTCGCGGCGCTGAACCCATATTACGCCTTCAATTTCTTCTTCATCGACGGATGGCGCGCCTTCCTGGCGCTTGGGTCCGTCGTGCTCGCCGTCACCGGTGCGGAGGCCCTTTACGCCGACATGGGGCATTCCGGTCGGCGGCCGATCCGCACGGGTTGGATCTACTTCGTCCTTCCGGCGCTGATGCTCAACTATCTGGGGCAGGGGGTGCTGCTCATCGCCGAACCAAGCGCGATTCAGAGCCCTTTTTACAGACTGGCTCCCGAATGGTTCCGGTTGCCGTTGGTCCTTATCGCGACCATGGCAACGATCATCGCCAGCCAAGCGGTCATTTCGGGTGCCTTTTCGGTCACTCAACAGGCGATGCAGCTTGGCTTCATCCCGCGCCTCCGGATCCAACATACCAGCGCATCGGCGGCGGGGCAGATTTATATCCCCGTGATCAACTGGGCGCTCATGGTGATGGTCATCTTGCTCGTCCTTTTCTTTCAGAATTCGAGCAACTTGGCTGCCGCTTACGGCATCGCGGTGACGGGTGCGATGTTCATCGACACCTGCCTCCTGACCGTTGTGCTTTTCTCGCTTTGGAACTGGCGCCCGGCGGTGGCGCTGCCGCTGCTTGCCATCTTCTTCATCGTCGACATCGCTTATTTCGCGGCGAACCTCACCAAGGTTCCGGACGGCGGCTGGTTCCCGCTCCTGATCGGTCTCGTCGCCTTCACCTTACTCACCACATGGGCGCGTGGGCGGCAGCTTATGCTTGCCCGGATGCGCGAGGCTGCGATGCCGGTCGAAATTTTCGTGAAGTCGGCGGCAAACAGCGCCACGCGGGTTCCCGGTACGGCCGTGTTCATGACCACTTCCTCGGAAGGCGTGCCTCATGCGCTCCTCCACAATCTCAAGCACAACAAGGTGCTCCATGAGCGGGTGCTGCTGCTGACGGTCAAGATCGAGGATGTCCCCTACGTTGAGGAGGGTCAAACATTCGAGCTCGCCGATCTCGGCAGCGGATTCTACCGGCTGGTGATCCGCTTCGGGTTCATGCAGGAGTCGGATGTCCCGGCAGCGCTTAGCCGCGTCGAGCAGTGCGGGCCCGCCTTCAAGATGATGGACACGAGCTTCTTTCTCGCTCGCCAGACGCTTTTAACCTCCGCAAAGGTGCCGGGGATGGCGCTCTGGCGCGAAAGACTCTTCTCCTGGATGCTGCGGAACGCCGAAAGCGCGATGGAATTCTTCAAGCTCCCGCCGAACCGGGTCGTCGAACTCGGAAGTCAGGTGGAAATCTGACCGGCGGCGCTGCCCCGATCGTCGTCACGGCGGTGTTCGGCGATGGCGACAATGGCTGGCTGCAGGAGCTTCGTCGCACGCATTATCCTCCCGAGCGCAATCGGGTTCCGGCGCATCTCACGCTTTTTCACCATCTGCCGCCAAGCTTGGAGCGGGAGCTTGGGCAGCGGCTTGCCACCTATACGGCGACCGCTGCGCCGCGGGCGCGTATCGCAGGAGTGATCGATCTCGGCGCGGGAACGGCCTTTCGGGTCGAAAGCGACGAGCTCGAGGACATTCGCCACGACTTGGCCGACGCCTTTCGAGGAATGCTGACGCCCCAGGACTCGGCACCGTGGCGCCCGCACATCACCATTCAGAACAAGGTCGAGCCGCGGGATGCGCGCCGGCTCCAGACGAGCCTGCGTGCAACCTTCCAGCCTCGGCCGCTCTCGATCAAAGGAATCGGCTCGTGGCGCTACCTCGGCGGGCCGTGGGAGCCGGTCAGGACTCACGTCTTTCGCGGGTGAAACAGGCAGGCGGATGCAGCCGCCGCAATCGTCAGTCGTTCTGGCCGACGCCCTCACAGCTATAATCGAATGCGTTGAGGCCGGCCTCTAGGTGCGAGGCGAGAAGCGGCATGTCGAGCAGCTCATCGATCGCCGACTCGGGATCGGTGTCGCTTGCTTCAGCAAAGGCATCGTCCCATTCGCTGACGTCGAAGGTGCCACGGCCGATCCAGGCCAATGTGAGCGTTTCGGCGAGCTGATCGTCCGCGAGATCATCGAGCAGCGCCCGCATCTCCTCCTCGACGCCCGAATTCAGTTCGTCTTCCAGCACCGACAGAACTTGATCCTCCTGTTCGTCGTCAAAATCGTCGACATTGTCGGGATCTTCGTCGGGGTCCAAGGCAGGGACCTGCGCTTCCAGCTCTCGCGCGCGGATGATGAGCCTGCAATAGGTTTCGAGAGGGGTGAGCAAGTCCATGAAAACTCTCCGTCGCACGCTAACTTAGCTCTGCAACGACAGGAGGGCGGGACCGGTTCCGGGCGGAGCGGCGACCCGGTTGACCAGAAAAGCCGGGCTGCTTATAGGCCCGACACGCTGGCTTTCTACATGGAAGCGAAAGCTTTGGGGCGGAGTAGCTCAGCTGGTTAGAGCAGCGGAATCATAATCCGCGTGTCGGGGGTTCAAGTCCCTCCTCCGCTACCACCAATCCCCCCGAGAGCAGAGGGCAACAGGAACCGCTGGCCGAGCAGCGCCTCCAGCCGCCCCACCGGTTGGCTATGCAAGGGTCTCTACAACGCAGCAGGATTTGACGGTCCAGCACGAGGCGCTGACGGCTGTCGGGTGCGACAAGGTGTTTAGCGAGAAGAGGTCAGGCCGTAGCGCCGCTGGCCGCGAAGTTCTATGCGAGGCGCTGGAGTTCGTGCGGAACGGGGACACGCTGCTCGTTACGCGCTTAGATCGATTGGCTCGTTCGACGCAGGACTTGCACAACCTGCTCGCTAGGCTGGAGGGGAAAGGCGTTGGCTTCCGCTGTCTGGCCCAATCAGGAGTAGATACCACCACATCGACGGGCAAGCTCACGCTCGCGATGTTGGGCGCGGTGGCGCAGTTCGAAGCCGACGTGCGGGCGGAGCGGCAACGGGAAGGTATCGAGCGCGCCAAGGCTGAGGGCCGCTACCGTGGCCGCTCCAAAGCGATTGACTATGCCAAGGTGAAGAAACTACACCGGCAGGGCAGCACGCCTACGGAGATCGCCGACTTGCTGAAGATCGGGCGCACCTCGGTTTATCGTGCACTCGCCGCCTGATCGACTCCGCGCGGCGCTCGTGCAACATTGAGCGACAAACTGGTGGGGGGCACAATGGGCTGGGCCGTAGCGGCGATACTTGTTTTGGTGGTCGCGATCTTCCTTGTTCGAGACCGCAATCTACGGCGGCGACTACCTCAACCGGAGAAGCCTGTCCCGGTCCAGAACTCGCCCTTCTTCGCGATGCAGTGCGAGTTCGGCGAAACGGAGATCAAGCAGGGGCGGGGCATCGTCTCAATGGTGATGTCAGTGCTCGGTCCCGCCGCAGAAGTCTTAGAAGACGCAGACGCAGGAACCGATGCCTACGGGACGCTCGTTCGAGTGGCCTCCCCGGAGGGCGGTTTCACGACCGCCGCCATTGTCTACGGGAGGGAGGCTCGTCACCTGCGACAGGGCGACATAGTAATCTGTGTCCCAGTCGCTTTCCGAGAACACCTTGCGTCTCGGTTCGATGATCGCCGCCTCGGCTGGCTGTGGGAGCTTCGGGCGCAGGTTGATCCCCACGGTGATCCGGCTGAGGGATTCAAGACCTTGCGGAGGTTCGATCCGCCGCGAGCGGAGGGAGCGAGATAGGCGAGCGGCGCTCAGCAGGAGTGGAGGGTGAAGAGAGCCGAGACTGTCGGGGGGATCGACTGAATCCCTCCTCCGCTACCATCGATACAGGCGCAGCCGGCCCGCGCGAACTTAGCTCGCGCTGTGGAGTACCATTCTGAAGACGGCCGGATGGAGCGGTTTGCTGAACTCGCATCCTGCCTGAAAGCGGTCCACCCAGACGACCTTTGCCTCCAGGGCCTCCGCGAGGGGCAGCTTCAACGAGATTTGGGAGCCGACGATAAGCGGGTCAGCCGTGCTGAGCCTGGCACCCTGGATCGAAAGATCCAGTACGTCGGCCAAAGCCCGCGTGCTGCCGCCACGAAGAGCAGCCGAGGTCGACACGGGCTCGCGAGATGTTCTCCGCAATTCACTGCGGGGGGACAGTTCAGCGCTCAAGTCCATGTGCACACCGCCTCCGACGTAGCGCAGAACTAGGCGCGAAACATGAACGAAGTACTAAGAGGCAGTGCGTGGCCATCGCGGAGCAGGCGAGTTGGAAGGCTGGCCGATGAGCTTGTCCGGCCCCTGACAGGCCCGCGGCGCCAGTCGAACTGGGTCGGGAGCCGGTGGTGTTTCCGCGGGGCATTTCCCTGCGAAGGCCTTGAACCGAGCGGCATGCTGACCCAAATCAGGCGGGTCGGGAGGGATAGCTTTCTCGGCCTCCGGGCGGGTGGATCGTGATGCGCGCATTGGCTCCCTGATGCTGCTGCTCTGCTTCCCGCCCGGGTTGCAGCCCGCCAGCCTGGCGAGTGTCCTGTGCTCTTAGCCGCGGCCATCCTGCTGGGCATGCTTTCCGGCTTCATCATACGCAGACTTGGCTCAGGAAGGCCGCTGCGCCCCGGGGAGCGCAAGGTGCTGACCGCGCTGGGCTGGATGCTCGTAGCGCTATGGCTCACGCTGGCTGTGGTGCTGTTGCTGTGGGCTGCGGCAGCTTTTGCGCGCCTCTGACTTCAGGCTCCGCTTCCTCGCGCTGACCTCCGATCGACCGGGCCTTGCTCGAGCAGTTCGGGGAACCGTTTTCGTGCGGATTATGTTGGGCAACCCGAAGCGAAGGAGCCCGTGCATGCTGGCGATGGATTATCGGGGGCCATACAGGGGCCGGGTGGAGCACAAGCCCATGCCGACCATACAGCACCCGCGAGATGCGATCGTGCGAGTGACGAGGTCCTGTATCTGCGGCTCCGACCTTCATCTTTACCATGGCATGGTTCCTGACACCCGCGTCGGAATGACGTTCGGTCACGAATTCACCGGCGTTGTCGAGGAGCTCGGATCCGAGGTTCAGAATCTCAAAGTCGGTGACCATGTGCTGGTGCCGTTCAACATTGCTGTCTCCCGCTGCCGTCTCACGGCTGTCCTGGCACGTAAGCACCTTCAACGACACGCCCATCGATGGCGAAGCTGCCGACCGAGGTGGAGCTTAGCGGCCTCGAAGCTGGTCCTCATGAGGGCCTAGAAAGTTTCTCTGGGAGGCATTGACGGGTCCAGGTTGCGCTCATATATGGCGGCGACCGGCGAGCGAAAGGCCATTTCGCCAGTCTCGTTGGTTCCTCACATGCCGGATGGCAGCCGCTGAAAAATTTGCGGGAGTGAGGTTTCGGCTCTTTAAAAGCGAAACGAGTGTCCTATATTGGGAAACTCGCGCTTCACGGATCGGCAGTTCCGGTACCCTCTGGGAAGGGGGATGGTGAAGCGTCGGCTCTTTGACATTGTTGGTTTAGATGAAGGGACATGTGGGCGGCGGCCCCGGACCTGAGGAGTTCAAGGCCTTGGGTATC
>JALYNE010000139.1 GCA_030773375.1 Pseudomonadota bacterium | reverse complement strand
CCATCGTCACTTCGGACACGATCTGGTCACCTGCCAAGGCCGCGGAATTCGTCGGCCGCATGGAAGCAGGGGCGATCGACATCGTCGTCGGAACGCAGCTCGTCACCAAGGGATACCATTTCCCGAATCTGACGCTGGTCGGCGTGGTCGATGCTGACCTCGGACTGTCGGGGGGCGACCTGCGCGCGGCGGAACGAAGCTTCCAGCAGATCATGCAGGTGTCCGGGCGGGCCGGTCGCGGCGAGAAGCCGGGCCGAGTCTTGGTTCAAACCCACGAGCCGACAGCGCCGGTGATCAGCGCCTTGGTCAGCGCCGATGCGGAAGGCTTTTACGAAGCTGAAACCGATGCCCGGCGCGAGGCGGCGATGCCGCCCTTCGGGCGTCTCGCCGGCATCATCGTTTCAGCGGAGGATCTTGGCGAAGCAACCGAGACCGCGCGTCTCATCGGCCGCACCGCTCCCAGGGTCGAGAACATGGCCGTCTTCGGCCCCGCACCCGCGCCGCTCGCAATGCTGAGAGGCCGGCACAGGCAGCGCCTCCTCGTTCATGCCCTCCGCTCGGTTCCTCTCCAGGACATCGTCCGGGATTGGCTAGGCAAACTCGAATGGCCCCGCGGGGTTCGCGTCAGCGTCGACGTCGACCCGTATAGTTTTCTTTGAGTCAGAAGAAGCTCGCCGAGAAAAAGACCTCGAGGCCGGCCGCGGCGGCGCTGCCGTGACTTGGGGTCAGGCGGCAGCGTCTCTGACGAACCAATCTGTTCTTGCGGATCCGGCGGCGGCCGAATAGCCTCTCTGTCGAAGGGGATGAATTGATGCTCCGCAAAGCCTTGCTTGCTTTGGTCCTGCCGGTCGCCGCGGCGGCCGCGCCTGCTGATGCCGCCTGGCGTCAAGCCAGCACCGATCACTTCGTCATTTATTCTGAAGCCAGCGCGAAAGAGCTTCAAGCCTATGCCACCAGGCTCGAGCGCTACGACCAGGCGATGAGATATATCCGCGGTCTTCCCGACGCAAAGCCGAGCCCGGCCAACCGCCTCACGGTCTTCGTTGTCCCCAACCTCTCCTCCGTGAAGAAGCTTTACGGCAAGGGCGGCTCGGGCGTTGCAGGCTTTTATACGGGGAGGGCGACCGGCTCAGTGGCCGTCACTCCCCGCTCGGCTGGCGGCGGCACCCAGTTCGACCTCGACGCGGATATCGTGCTGTTCCACGAATATGCGCACCACTTCATGATGCAGAACTATCCGGGCGTGTTTCCGGCCTGGTTCATCGAGGGGTTCGCGGAGTTCAACTCCACCGCGCGCGTCGAAAAGGACGGCTCGGTCGGCATCGGGCTTCCTGCCAACCACCGCGCCTATAGCCTGGCGGGACGCAATCCTCTCCCGCTCGAGAAGATGATGACGGCCTCGAGCGCCGAGCTGAAGCCGGACCAGCGCGACGCCCTATACAGCCGCGGCTGGCTGCTCACGCACTACCTGACCTTCGAACCGTCTCGAAAGGGTCAGTTGACCGCTTATCTGGCCGCACTGAACAAGGGCACCAACAGCCTGGACGCCGCCAAAGCAGCCTTCGGAGATCTGGCCAAGCTCAACAGGGAGCTGGTAAACTACCTCCATCGATCAAGCCTCGTTTACCTGAAGCTCACTCCGGACAGGATCAAGATTGGCCCCGTCGAAGTCCGGGAGCTAAATGCCGCCGAAGCATCGGTCATGAATGTCAGAATTCGCTCCAAGCGCGGCGTTGATGATGCGGAAGCCAGGGCGCTGGTGCCGCTGGCGCGTGCCGCCGCTGCCGCATACCCGAAAGACGTGCTGGCCCAAGTCACGCTCGCGGAGGCGGAATATGATGCGGGTAACCTCGCCGAGGCCGAAGCGGCCGCGGACCGGGCGCTCGCCGCGGATCCAAAATCGGTCGAAGCGTTGATCTACAAAGGCCGTGCCAAGATGGCCGCGGCAGCCGCGGCCAAGGCGGCAGACGCCGCCACTTGGAAGGAGGCTCGAAAATGGATCGTCGCCGCCAATCGGCTGGAGCCTGACGATCCAGAGCCGCTGCTGCTTTATTACAGCAGTTTCATGGAGCAGGGCCAGCAGCCCACCCCCACCGCGGCTTTAGGCCTGGTGCGCGCGCTGGAGCTTGCGCCCCAGGACAGAGGGCTCAGAATGATGGTGGCGCGGCAGCATCTGATCGACGGAAAAGCCGCCGACGCCAGAGCGGCGCTGGCGCCGATTGCCTACGACCCGCATGCCGGGGGCATGGGCGAGGCCGCATCCGCGATCATCGCGGCAATCGACAAAGGCGGAGCAAAGTTCGCGCTTGAGGCCGCGGAGATGCTCGGCGAAGCAAAGGAGAAAGACGGCGAGTAGGTCTCAGGTCAAAGGTCCAGGCGGGGCTCCGGATCCCGGCCCTCCCGCTCGAGCAGTTTTGCCTTGCGTTCCAGACCGTAAGCGAAGCCGCCGGCAGAGCCATCGCCCCTGCGCGCCCGGTGGCAGGGAATCAAGACGGCCACGTTGTTCGCCCCACAGGCGCTTCCGGCGGCGCGGGCGGCGCCCGGTTTTCCCGCCTTCACGGCAAGCGCGGCGTAGCTGAGACTCTCGCCCGGCGGGATGCGAGAAAGTTCGCGCCAGACTGCCTCCTGGAATGCGGTGCCGCGCACGTCGAGCGGCAGATCGTGCGGTCGTTCGGGCGCCTCCACTGCTGCGACGGTGCGGCGAACGAGCTCAGCCATCGCCTCCCCGCCCGGCGTGATCGTCGCATTGGGGAAGCGCCGGCGCAGGTCCGTTTCGTCCTCGTCGAACGCCAGCCGGCAAATCCCTTTGTCGGTCGCGGCGACCAGCATCTCACCAAGGAACGTGTCGGCTTTCGCCCAGCCGATCGTCTCGCCACGCCCGCCGTCGCGCCACGCTGAGGGCGTCATCCCCAGCCTCCCCTTCGCTTCGGCGTAAAAGCGGCCCGGCGCCGCATAACCTGCCGCATAGACAGCATCGATCACTCTCCTGTTGCTGGCCAAGCTTGTCGCGACGTTTCGCGCCCGCTTCGCGCGCGCATATCCGGCCGGAGTCACACCCGTGATCCGCTTGAAGAGGCGGTGGAAGTGCTGCGGCGAATAGCCCGCCGCCCGCGCCAGATCGGCGAGGCTCGGCACTCCCTCGGCCGCATCGATGTGCGCCAGCGCGCGGGCCATTGCTTCCGCGTCGCGCGCCACCTCGTCGGGCCTGCAGCGCAGGCACGGCCGCAGCCCCGCGCGTGCAGCCTCAGCGCCGCTCGCAAAGAATCGGACATTCTCGCGCCGGGGATGGCGGGCGGCGCAGGACGGGCGGCAATAAATACCGGTCGTCAGCACTCCGGTGACGAAGCTGCCGTCAGCACGCCTGTCCCGGGCGATCACGGCTGCCCAGGCACTCGCCTCATCGATCGCAAATTCAGCGTCCATGCACCCACTATAATCGGCCCCTGCGGCGCCCGCATCCCGATCCTTGCGTTCAAAGCCGGCTTGGCCACGGGTGGTTGCATCGCAGCAAAGCCCCTGCTAGTGGCCGCGCGACCCATTTGGAGGCGCTGGGAACTTCCCGTGCAGCCCCCTTTTGCATGGGTTTATGGGGCAGCCGCCTTCCTTTCGAAGGCGCTTGTGGGGCTCCATAAAATCCGATCTGGGAGTTCAGGCACGCGTGGAGAATTCCGGCGGCATTCAGGCGAGTTTGGCGGGTCGCTACGCGACCGCCTTGTTCGAATTGGCCCGCGACGACAGGCAGCTCGAGGCCGTAAGTGCGAGCCTCACCGCGCTCCGCGGCGCGCTGCGCGAGTCTGACGATCTGCGCGAGCTCACCACCAGCCCGCTGATCGGGCGCGAGGACGCGCTGAAAGCGATCACGGCCGCCGCAGCGGCGATGCAGCTCGATCCGACCACGTCCAACTTCCTGGGCGTGCTGGCGCAGAACCGGCGCCTTTCGCAGCTTCCTCAGATCATTCGGGCCTTCAACCTGCTGGCGGCGGCGCACCGCGGCGAGACAACGGCTGAAGTCACCTCCGCACACCCCCTGACGGACGATCAAGTCGCGGCGCTGAGGTCCAATCTCAGGAACCGCGTCGGAGGCGACGTGGCGGTTGATCTTAGTGTCGATCCCACCATCTTGGGTGGGCTCGTCGTCAAGATCGGCTCCCAGATGATCGACGGCTCCATCCGCACCAAACTCAACACCCTCGCGCAAGCGATGAAAGGCTGAACATGGACATCCGCGCCGCAGAAATTTCCAAGGTCATCCGGGACCAGATCGCCAGCTTCGGAACCGAAGCGCAGGTCTCCGAGGTCGGGACGGTGCTCTCCGTCGGCGACGGGATCGCTCGCATCCACGGTCTCGACAACGTTCAGGCCGGCGAGATGATCGCCTTTGCCAACGGCATTCAGGGCATGGCGCTCAACCTCGAGGCCGACAATGTCGGCGCCGTGATCTTCGGCAACGATTCAGAAATTCGTGAGGGCGACACTGTCAGCCGCACCGGCACGATCGTCGACGTCCCTGTTGGCAAAGGCTTGCTCGGCCGCGTGGTGGACGGGCTCGGCAATCCCATCGACGGCAAAGGTCCGATCGCCGCAGCGGAGCGGCGCCGCGTCGAGGTGAAGGCGCCGGGCATCATTCCGCGCAAGTCGGTTCACGAGCCGGTGCAAACCGGTCTCAAGGCGCTCGACGCGCTTGTTCCTGTCGGCCGTGGCCAGCGCGAGCTGATCATTGGTGATCGCCAGACCGGCAAATCGGCTGTGGCGCTCGACACCTTCATCAACCAGCGGCAGGCCAACCAAGGCACCGACGAGAGCCAGAAGCTCTACTGCATCTACGTTGCGGTTGGGCAGAAGCGCTCCACCGTCGCCCAGATCGTTCGCGCGCTCGAAGAGAATGGCGCGATGGACTATTCGATCGTCGTCGCCGCGACCGCATCCGAACCGGCGCCGCTCCAGTTCCTCGCGCCCTATACCGGCTGCACGATGGGCGAATATTTCCGCGACAACGGCATGCACGCCGTCATCGTATACGACGACCTGTCGAAGCAGGCGGTCGCGTATCGCCAGATGTCGCTCCTTCTGCGCCGTCCGCCGGGCCGTGAAGCCTATCCGGGCGACGTCTTCTATCTTCACTCGCGTCTCCTCGAGCGCGCGGCAAAGATGAACGAAGCGAATGGCTCGGGCTCGCTCACGGCGCTCCCGATCATCGAAACGCAGGCGGGTGACGTGTCGGCCTATATTCCGACCAACGTCATCTCGATCACGGACGGCCAGATCTTCCTCGAAACCGAGCTATTCTACCAGGGCATCCGGCCGGCCATCAACGTGGGCCTGTCGGTGAGCCGCGTCGGCTCGGCCGCGCAGACCAAGGCGATGAAAAAGGTCGCAGGCTCGATCAAGCTCGAGCTCGCCCAGTATCGCGAGATGGCTGCATTTGCGCAGTTCGGCTCGGACCTCGACGCATCGACGCAGAGGCTCCTCAACCGCGGTGCGCGGCTGACGGAGCTGTTGAAACAGCCGCAGTTCAGGCCGATGCCGGTCGAAGAACAGGTCGTCTCGATCTTCGCGGGCGTGAACGGATATCTGGATAATATACCGACCGCTGCGGTGACCCGCTTCGAGAGCGCTCTCCTCAGCCACTTCCGGAACGATCATCCCGAGGTCCTGGCGAAGATCCGCGATACCAAGACGCTTGATGACGGCACGGCCGGCCAGCTGAAGTCGGTCCTCGGCGACTTCGCCAAAACCTTCGCTTAATCGGAACACACCGTTCGCCCTGAGCCTGTCGAAGGGTCGTCCTTCTTCAGGTTCAGGGACAAGGTCAGGGCTTCGGCAAGCTCAGCCCGAACGGATCGGGGAAATAGGAAATGGCCTCTCTCAAGACTCTCAAAGGGCGGATCTCCTCGGTCAAATCCACCCAGAAGATCACCAAGGCGATGAAGATGGTGGCGGCGGCCAAGCTCCGCCGCGCACAGCAGGCCGCCGAAGCTGGTCGGCCTTACGCGGAGCGCCTCGGACGCGTGATGGCGAGCCTGGCGAGCCGCATCACCGTTGGCCCGGAGAGCCCGAAGCTGCTGGCCGGCACCGGCGCGAGCCAGACCCATCTTCTCGTGGTCTGCACTTCGGACCGCGGTCTTGCGGGCGCGTTCAATTCGAACATCGTTCGCGCCGCGCGCCGCCGGGCGGACGAGCTGATGCGGCAGGGAAAGACGGTCCATTTCTACCTTGTCGGCCGCAAGGGCCGCGCGGTCATCGGGCGCCTCTTCCCGCGCCAGATCGTCCATCAATATGAAACAGGCCACATCAAGCAGGTGAGCTTCGGCGACGCCCAGGCGATCGCCAATGACCTGATCGAGCGCTTCAGCGCCGGCAATTTCGACATTGCTCACCTGTTTTACGCGCGTTTCCAGTCTGCGCTGGTGCAGGAGCCGACCGAGCAGCAGATCATCCCGGTTCCGATGGCGACGAGCACGGCCGCACCCGCCGGCGGCGTGACCGCTGCGGTTGAATATGAGCCGGACGAAGAAGAAATCCTCGCAACCCTCCTGCCCAGAAACATCGCGGTCCAAATCTTCCGGGCGCTGCTCGAGAACGCAGCCTCCGAGCAGGGCAGCCGCATGACGGCAATGGACAACGCGACCCGCAACGCCGGCGACATGATCAACCGCCTGACCATCCAGTACAACCGCACCCGCCAGGCGGCGATCACGACGGAGCTCGTCGAAATCATCTCGGGCGCTGAAGCGCTCTAAAATTCAGAAGGCAAGGAAAACAGCCATGGCAACCGCCGCAGCAACCACCACCAACACTATGGGCCGCATCAGCCAGGTCATCGGCGCTGTCGTTGACGTGAGCTTCAACGGCGAGCTTCCGGAAATCCTGTCGGCGCTCGAAACCGACAATAACGGCAATCGCCTCGTGCTCGAGGTCGCGCAGCATCTCGGCGAGAAGACGGTCCGGACGATCGCGATGGATTCGACCGACGGCCTCACCCGCGGGCAGCGCGTGGTCGACACCGGCTCGCAGATCCGAGTTCCGGTCGGCCCCAAGACGCTCGGCCGGATCATGAACGTGGTCGGCGAACCCATTGACGAGCGCGGCCCGATCGGCGCCGAACAGTTCGCCCCGATTCACGCCGAGGCCCCACTGTTCGTCGACCAGTCGACCGAAAGCGCGATTCTCGTCACCGGGATCAAGGTGATCGACCTCCTCGCCCCTTACGCGAAAGGCGGGAAGATCGGCCTGTTCGGCGGCGCAGGCGTCGGCAAGACCGTGCTCATCCAGGAGCTCATCAACAACATCGCCAAAGGCCATGGCGGCACCTCGGTGTTCGCCGGTGTCGGCGAGCGCACGCGCGAGGGCAACGACCTCTATCACGAGTTCCTCGATGCGGGCGTGATCGCCAAGGACGCCGAGGGCAACCCGACCCCCGAAGGCTCGAAGGTGGCGCTGGTGTTCGGGCAGATGAACGAGCCGCCGGGGGCTCGCGCTCGCGTGGCTTTGTCGGGCCTCACGATCGCCGAATATTTCCGCGATCAGGAGGGCCAGGACGTGCTCTTCTTCGTCGACAACATCTTCCGCTTCACCCAGGCTGGGTCGGAAGTGTCGGCGCTGCTCGGCCGCATTCCTTCGGCGGTCGGCTATCAGCCGACGCTCTCCACCGACATGGGCGCGCTGCAGGAGCGCATCACGTCAACCAACAAGGGTTCGATCACCTCGGTGCAGGCGATCTACGTGCCTGCGGACGACTTGACGGACCCGGCCCCCGCAACCTCCTTCGCGCACCTCGATGCGACGACGGTGCTTTCGCGCGCCATCTCGGAGCTCGGCATCTATCCCGCTGTCGACCCGCTCGATTCGACCTCGCGCGTGCTCGAGCCGCGCACCGTCGGCCAGGAGCATTACGAGACTGCTCGTGCCGTCCAGGAGATCCTCCAGCGTTACAAGTCGCTGCAGGACATCATCGCCATTCTTGGCATGGACGAGCTTTCGGAAGAGGATAAGCTGGTCGTGAGCCGCGCCCGCAAGATCCAGCGCTTCCTCTCGCAGCCTTTCCACGTCGCTGAAGTCTTCACCGGCATCCCAGGCAAGTTCGTGCCGGTGGAGGACACGGTCCGTTCGTTCAAAGCGGTTGTGAACGGCGAATATGATCACCTTCCCGAAGCCGCTTTCTACATGGTCGGCGGCATCGAAGAAGCGGTCGAGAAAGCGCAGCGTCTCGCGGCCGAGGCCGCGTAAGACCACCTCCCCTCCCTGCTTGCGGAGAGGGGTGCGGGGGTGGGT
>JALYNE010000138.1 GCA_030773375.1 Pseudomonadota bacterium | reverse complement strand
GCTGGATGTCGGGCCGCACCACCACGTCCTCGACCACCCCGATGAAGATGCTGTGCGTTCCGAACTGGTGATGATCGATCCGGCGGCAGAGGATGGAGGCTTGCGCGTCCAGGAGGCGCGGCGGGCGTTCGCAATCCATATGCCAGCCGCTCGTGAAGCGGAGCGCTCGCTGGCTTCTGTCGGCGAACATCTGCGCGAGATGCTCCTGGTCGCGGTGAAGCACGTTGACCCTGAAATGCGAAACGTCTTCCATGGAGGCATGCAGCGTCGCGGTCCGGTTGATGCACACGAGCAGGCTCGGAGGATCCACGGCCAGAGACGACATTGCCGTCGCAGTGATCCCCATCGGCTCGCCACGCACGCAAATGGTGATGACATTCACCGTCGAGGCGACGCGGCGCATTGCCTGTTTGAAGCCACCCGAGATCTGGGGATCGGTTTCCGGGGTCATTGGGGCCTAGCTGGCCGCTCGGCAGTGAAGAAGCAAGCCCGCAAACGGCGTGCGTCCGAGGCGGCCCAGGATGAGGAGCGGCGGTGGCGGAGTTCGACATTCTGATCGTCGGAGCAGGACATGGCGGCGCGCAGGCGGCGATTCTCCTCCGGCAGCTCGGCTTTGCCGGCACGATCGGCCTTATCGGAGCCGAACCCGAACTGCCTTACGAGCGGCCGCCGCTCTCCAAAGACTATCTGGCGGGCGAAAAGCCGTTCGAGCGGATGCTGATCAGACCTCCGGCCTTTTGGGCAGAGCGGGATATCGACATAGTCGCCGCCACGAGAATTGCCCGGCTGGACGCCCGGCGCAAACAAGCGGCTTGCGAAAACGGCATCGCCTTCGGCTACGGGCGGCTGATCTGGGCAACCGGAGGGGCTCCGCGGCGACTGACCTGCGGTGGCGGCGACCTTCACGGCGTGCATACCGTCCGCTGCCGCGCCGATGTGGACGCGATCCGGGCAGAGCTCGGCGCCTGCCGGCGGATCGCAGTGATCGGCGGCGGCTATGTGGGGCTCGAGGCCGCAGCCGTGCTGAACAAGATCGGCAAAGATGTTGTCCTGATCGAGGCGCTCGACCGCGTGCTCGCCCGCGTCGCCGCTCCCGAAATTTCGCGCTTCTACGAAGCCGAGCACCGCGCCTGCGGCGTCGAAGTCGTGCTTTCGGGAAGCGTGCAATGCATCGAGGGCGAGACCCGTGTGCGGGGCGTGCGCCTCGCGAGCGGGGATTGGGTGGACTCCGATATGGCGATCGTCGGGATAGGCATCGAACCGCTGACAACCCCGCTTGTCGAGGCTGGCGCCGATGGCGGCAACGGCGTCGATGTCGACGAATATTGCCGGACGAGCCTGCCCGATGTGTACGCCATCGGTGACTGCGCGAGGCACGTAAACCGCTTCGCGGGCGGCGCACGCGTGCGGCTCGAGTCCGTTCAAAACGCTCACGACCAGGCGGCGATTGCGGTGAAGCACATGCTCGGCGCCCCTCAACCGTACGACTCCATCCCGTGGTTCTGGTCCAATCAATATGATCTGCGCCTGCAGACGGTCGGGCTTTCGACCGGCTACGATCAGACGGTTCTTCGCGGTGCGCCAAGCAAACGCAGCTTCTCCCTCGTCTACCTCAAAGACAGCCGCGTCATTGCCCTCGATTGCGTCAACGCGACGAAAGATTATGTCCATGGTAGAAAGCTCATCCTGGAGCGCGCGTCACCCGATCCTGAAAAGCTGTCCGACCCCTCCGTCCCCTTGAAGGAGCTGTGCTGAGGCACCCGTCAACCGAGGATTGCAGTGCGCGCCTCCCTGCTTGGCGAGACCATCACCGGTTCGAAAATCCAAGGATTTCGCAAACCCACCGGCCGGCGGTGAGGGCGGTGATGTCGCCGACGTCTAACGCGGGGTCGAACTCGGTGAGGTCGACCAGCTTCACTTGGGGCTGTCTGGCGAGATAGCGCGCGGCCGCGAAGAACATGTCGGCCGGCATTCCACCCGACGGGCGCCCGGCGCACCCGGGCGCGTCGGATTGCTGCAATGCGGCGGGCGTGGTCGGGATCGAGTTCTTGACCGCCATCCAGGCCATCGATTTTCATGCCCTCCTCACGACCTCGACGCGGCTGGACGGAATCGTGCGGGAGGTGCGCGCCCAGGTCCCACATTACTCCGCGGATCGCTATTTCGCCGACGAGCTTCAATGGGCGAAGGAGCAAGTGCTCGCCGGCTCTCTCTGCTTCGATTTCGTCGAGACGCTTTCCTGAAGGTCCGATGTTCGGTAGCGCGGCCCGATGAACCGCCTCCAGCCCATTCCGATCGAGCAAAATCCCGATATCCGCTTTCTGGGAAAGCTGCTCGGTGACGTGATCCGCGCTTACGGCGGAGATGCCTTGTTTCGGCGCATCGAATATATCCGCTCGACTTCAGTCGACCGGCACCGGGGCGTGGCGGACCGGGATGCGATCGATCCTGGGCTCGAAGCACTGACGCTTGACGAGACGCTCGCATTCGTCCGCGGCTTCATGCTTTTCTCAATGCTCGCCAATCTTGCCGAGGATCGCCACGGCGTCAGTGCGGAGCCGGGCGCCACCTTCTCCGATGCGTTGGAAAAGCTTCGCCAGGAAGGCATCGATCAAGATGCGGTTGCCGCTTTGCTCGAGCGAGCGCTCCTCGCGCCGGTGCTGACGGCGCACCCGACCGAAGTCCGCCGCAAGAGCATGATCGACCACCGCAACCGGATCGCGGAGTTGATGCGGATGCGCGACGCGGGCATCAACGAAACCGCGGAAGGCGATCTCGTCGAGGAAGCGCTCATCCGGCAGATCGCGCTGCTGTGGCAGACGCGGGCGCTTCGGCGCGAAAGACTTTACGTGGCGGATGAAGTGGAGATGGCCCTGTCCTATCTCCGCGACGTGTTCCTTCCGGTCCTTCCGGGGCTTTACGCCCGCTGGGAGCGTGCTTTGGGGCGGAGACCGAACAGCTTTCTTCGGCCGGGCAGCTGGATCGGCGGAGACCGGGACGGCAACCCGTTCGTCAACGCTGCCTCGCTTCGACTGGCCCTTGCGCGGGCGGCGGAGACGGTGCTCGAGCACTATCTCGATCGGGTTCATGCCTTGGGTGCCGAGCTTTCGATGTCGACAGAGCTGGCTGAAGTAACGCCCGCGCTTGCGGAGCTTGCCGCAGCGTCGGGCGACGATGCCCCGGCGCGGAGCGATGAGCCTTTCCGGCGCGCGCTGAGCGGCGTCTACGCGCGGCTCGCCGCCACCTACGCCTCCATTACCGGCCGGGAGCCGCCGCGGCCGGCGCGGATCGACGCTGAGCCTTATCCGAACCCCTTTGCCCTCCGCGCCGACCTTGTGGAAATCTCAAATGCGCTGGACCAGGGCGGCGACGGCATCCTTGCCGGCAGCGGGCCGCTCAGCCGGCTGATCCGAGCTGTGGAGACCTTTGGGTTCCACCTCGCAACGCTCGACCTCCGGCAGAACGCAGACGTGCATGAGCGCGTCGTGGCCGAGCTGCTGCAGGTCGCCGGCGTCGAACCGGATTATCGCAGCCTTGCCGAAGGCGAGCGCGTCGCCTTGCTCCGGCGCGAACTTCAGGGCCCGCGGCTGCTGAATACGCCCTTTGCCGAATATAGCGAGGAGACCAAATCCGAGCTGGAGATCGTGCGCGCAGCTGCAGAGGCCCATTCCAGATACGGCCCGGCAGCAATCACGACCTACGTCATCTCCAAGGCGGAAAGCATTTCGGACCTCCTGGAGGTCAACATCCTCCTCAAGGAAGCTGGTCTGTGGCGCCCTGGTGAACCGCCCCAGGCGGCGGTCATGGCCGTGCCGCTGTTCGAGACGATCGGTGATCTCGAAAATGCTCCCGAAGTGATGGCCGAATGGTTCCGCTTGCCTGAGATCGCCGCCGCCACCTCGGCGCGGGGGCACCAGGAGGTGATGGTCGGCTATTCCGATTCCAACAAGGACGGCGGCTATCTCACCTCCGTCTGGAGCCTGCATCAGGCAAGCCGTGCGCTGGCCGGTGTGTTCGAGGAAGCGGGCATCGGAATTCAGCTCTTCCATGGGCGCGGAGGTGCTGTGGGCCGTGGCGGCGGGTCGAGCTTCGCCGCCATCCGTGCGCAGCCGGCGGGGACGGTCCAGGGCCGGATCCGGATCACCGAGCAGGGGGAAGTGATCGCGGCGAAATATGGCACTCCGGACAGCGCAGCCACGAACCTCGAGGCGATGGCCTCGGCGACATTGCTCGCCAGCCTGGAACATCGCCCACTCGGCAACCGCGAACGCTTTTCGGCGGCAATGAGCGAGATCTCCGCCAATGCTTTCGCGGCCTATCGCGGCCTCGTGTACGAAACGGAGGGTTTCCGCACCTTTTTCCGGCAGATGACGCCGATCGCCGAGATCGCCGAGCTCAAGATCGGCTCGCGGCCCGCGAGCCGGACCAAGTCGGATCGGATCGAGGATCTCCGCGCGATTCCATGGGTGTTCAGCTGGGCCCAGGCACGAGTGATGCTGCCTGGGTGGTATGGCGCTGGGCACGGGCTCGCTGCCTTTCCCGATTTGGCCATGCTTCGGGAGATGTACGAGGCGTGGCCGTTCTTCCGGACCACGCTCGACAATCTCGAGATGGTGCTTGCCAAGTCCGATATCGGCATCGCCGCGCGTTATGCCGATCTCGTGGCAGACGAAGCGGCACGCAGCGCCATCTTCGGACGCATTCGTGACGGCTGGCGGAGAACGCACGATTGCCTCCTGACCGTCACCGGGCAAAGTCGGCTTCTCGAGCGCAACCCAGTGCTCGACGCCTCGATCAGGTTGCGCTTACCCTATATCGAGCCACTGAACCTCCTTCAGATCGAGCTGCTGAAGCGCCACCGCGCCGGCGAGACGGATGGCAGGATCCGCGAAGGCATTCAGCTTTCGATCAACGCCGTCGCAACCGCGCTGCGCAATTCAGGGTGACGGGAGAAGGCGCCGGCAACGCTCCAACGCGGCCGCCTCCCTGCTCATCTGACGCGAAGAGGCTTCAGCGGCTGGACGGAACGGCTTCCATCAGCAACGCCAGCGATTTGCGCAGGCTCTCGCCCCCAACCCGCGCCCCTGCGTAGCGGCCCAGCCGAACCACGACGAGGTCGTGGGACGGGATGATGAGCGTGTACTGCCCGCCGGCGCCTGCCATGTAATATGCGTCCTCTGGTACGGGAAACGTCTTATCACCGTTGATCCAGAAGAAGCCGCCGTAGATCGGCCGCCCGTCCGCCTTCCAAGCCGGGGCCAGGGTGCTGACGAACTGAGCATATCCTTTGGGAAGAATACGCGCCCCGGCCCATGAGCCGTCTTGGAGGTAGAGGTTACCGAGGCGCGCCCAGTCCCGGCCTGACATCAGGTCGTAGCCCTGACTGAGAAAGTTGCCGGACGCGTCCACCTCCAAGATCGCCGAGCGGATGCCGATGCGGTCGAACAAAGCGCGCTGCGGGAATGTGAGATAGTCCTCGCCGCTTTTCTCCACCGCAAGCCGCACGAGATAGCTTGCCAGAACCGGGTCCGTGTTCCGGTACCGGCCAATGGTTCCCGGCGGCCACTGCTGCGGCCGGCTCGCTGCATAAGCGAAGGCGTTGGGAGCCATATAATAGTACCAGTGATCCGGGTAGCGCCCGTCATAGACATAATCGGGGTCCTGCTCGGCGCGGATTCGCAGGCCGCTCGACATTTGTAGGATGTCGCGGATGCGGATCGCACGGCGAGGATCGCCGGAAGTTTGCCACTCCGGGATCGGAGCGGCCTGGTCGAGCGTGTAGGTCCCTTGCTGGATGAGAACGCCCATCAAGGTTCCGATGATGCTCTTGCCCATCGACCAGCTTTCGAGTGGCATGGTCGCATTTGCGCCGTTCCCGTAGCGCTCGCCGATCAGCTGCCCTTTCCAGGTCACCACGAAGACCTGGGTCAGCGCGTCGTCCGGGGCGAAGGCGGCATCGAGAGCCGCTCGCAGCTTGTCGGCCCTGAGGCCGGGCGCGGGAGGCGATGCCGCGAGCCGATCTCCCAGCGGCCAGGCTGCCGCCGAGCCATCCGGCAGCTTCCGCGGAACCGGCTTGGGGCTGAAGCGAATAGCGGCCTCGCCTTCGGGAAGGGTGACGCAGCCCTGATCGCCGAAATGCCGCGCCGTCCGCGTGACTGCGCTTTCCTTGGTCGTGACGCGCACCTCGCGCCGCTGCCGGTCGATCACCGGCTCGCCCGCCTTGACGCGCTGAGCCACCGCTGCGAGCGCATTATTGTCGCCGAGAGTCTGGCGGGCGAAGGACGGCTCCATCCCGCTGACGAACACGGCGGTGCACAGCAGCTTTGCATAAGCGGCCGTGTGGTGAGACACGGGATCACCGGGGGGTGGGGTCCAAACGCCCGGCAGCTCCGCCGCGCGTGCGCGGGCCAGCATCTTTTCCCGTTTGGCGGCGGCGTCGGAAGCGGATGGCTGAGCAGCGCCGAGCCCCGCCCACATCAACAGGGCGGCCGCCATTCCGGTTGCGACTTGCTTCATGCTCTTCCTCCATCCTGCTGCATCCCCGCACGGCTTCGGCCTGAGGCTGACGGGTGAGCGTCAGCCCATGATAGAGGCGCGTCAGCGATGACGGAAGAGCAGAGCGGTGCCGGCGGTCTTCAGCCGGTCGGCCTCACAGAATGAGAAAAGGCGAGGAGCCGAAGCCCCTCGCCTCTCCTTTGAGCTTGGAAGCACGTCCGCTTAGAAACGCTTCTCATTGTCGATCCTTCCCCGATTTGGTCCTGAATTATCCGGTCGGGCGGAAAAATATATTGTTTCGAAGAGCGTGCGTTGCATTGCGGCTCCCCTGTGGCATTGGATCAACAACCCTTCCGCATGATCAACTGCCCGGGGGGTGCGATGCGTTCGAAAGCGCCGCGGCGGACGAGCCGGCTGAACTCGAGGATGTTGGTAACCTCACCCGTCCCACCGACGAATAAGGGTTGAGCCAATCGGGGGCAGCGGACGCTGGGCGCGCTGCACCGTTCCGGAGCCACGGACCTTCGCCGCTGCCCGGGACAGCCCATCTTTTTCGAGGACTGATAGAATGAACAAGTCGTTTGCCTTTGCGACTCTCGCCTTCGCAGCCACTGCTGCTTCAGCAGCGACGGCGGCGCAGGCACCGGCCGCCCGCGCCCAGGCGGTGTTTGCCGGAGGCTGCTTCTGGTGCACCGAAGCCGACTTCGACAAGATTTCGGGGGTGATCTCGACCACCTCCGGCTATACGGGCGGTAAGCTTGCCAATCCGACGTACAAGCAGGTATCCGCTGGCGGGACCGGGCACATCGAGGCGGTGCGCGTGGTCTACGACCCTGCCAAGGTGAGCTACGCGACCCTCGCAAACCGCTTCTTCCGGACCATTGATCCTCTGGATGGCGGCGGACAGTTCTGCGATCGCGGCTATCAATATCGCTCGGCGATCTTCGTGGCCAATCCCGAGCAGCAGCGCAACGCGACCGCCTCGAAGGCGCGGGCCGCAAACCAGCTGAAGGGTAAAGGAACGGTCGCGACTTTGATCTTGCCAGCAGCGAAGTTCTATCCGGCCGAAGCCTACCACCAGGATTATTACAAGAAGAACCCGGTCCGCTATCGCTTCTATCGGCTGAGATGCGGCCGGGATGCGCGACTGAACAAGGTCTGGGGGAACGGCTGACGGCGAGCTGGCCGGACGGGGCGCCAGCGCATCACCGGACGAGCCAACACCGGTCATGGTCATCGCGAGGAGGGGAGCACGTCGATCTCGCCACTCGCTCATGCGAATTGCGCCGCTTCGCTCCTGATGATGAGACGGGCTTAAGCTATTTCGCGCATCGATGCTCTAATCCTCTCTGATCACATCGCGTTGCGAAAGCCGGATCCCACCTTTTCGCGCGATGCTCTAAATGATGCGACGATCGGGTTCTGCACGCCACCCCCGTCCGCGCTCATTCTGGCGCTCCGGGCCACAGGCACAAAAAAACCGCCGAGCCTTACCGGCCGGCGGTTCATTGGTTGCGGGAGTAGGATTTGAACCTACGACCTTCAGGTTATGAGCCTGACGAGCTACCGGGCTGCTCCATCCCGCGCCAATGCTGAGCGTAGCCATGTCCGGGGACATGGCGGCCTGAGCATGAACCGCCCAGCGGCACGGATGCTGCCGGGCGGTTTCATGTGAATGGGTTCTTGTCGATCCCGTCAAAGTGGTACTTCGATGGGGTTTCTCATGCGCCGGCTTCAAAGCCTGGCGACGACCTACTCTTCCGTTGCTTAGGCAACAGTACCATTGGCGCGGTCAGGTTTCACGGCCGAGTTCGGGATGGGATCGGGTGGGTCACTGACGCTAT
>JALYNE010000137.1 GCA_030773375.1 Pseudomonadota bacterium | reverse complement strand
CGTCATGTCCTCCAAGCACCTCCGCGGCGACTTAAACTATGCCTGGCCGTCGGCTGAAATCGCCGTGATGGGCGCAAAGGGCGCTGTCGAAATCATCTTCAGGAAGGATATCGGCGACCCGGAAAAGATCGCCGCCCGCACCGCCGAATACGAACAGCGCTTCGCCAATCCGTTCGTGGCGGCATCGATGGGCTTCATCGACGAAGTCATTATGCCCCACTCGACGCGGCGCCGCATCGCGCTCGGGCTGCGCAAGCTCCGCGACAAGCAGCTCGAGAATCCATGGAAGAAGCATGACAACATTCCGCTCTGAGAACACGCTCGTCGGGCTTGTCGCCGGAGCAGTCGTTCTGCCTTGGATCGCATGGACCCTCGCGCGCGCCGTCAAGGATGGCAGGCTGCCGATCGGGCGGAGCTACGTGAGGCGCGATGAGCGCCCAGGGCCTTTCTGGGTTCTGTTCGGTTTCTATGCCGTGTCGGCCCTGCTCGCGGGCGTCATCTGCGCCGATCTGCTGTTCGGCCTCCAGGTGAGACTATGAACCTCGGCCGCCTCAACCATGTCGGCGTGGCGACGGCGTCGATCGACGAGAGCATCTGGCTCTGCCTCTACGAGGCCCGCGAGAAAGGGCTCGAAAACTCGTGGAAGCAGCATGACCAGCTTCGGCCCTGAGATGGACGACCCGCAGACCATCAGGATCGTCGCCGCTGTCGTCGTCAACGATGCTGGCGACACGCTCCTGGTTCGGAAGCAGGGGACCGTCGCCTTCATGCAGCCGGGCGGGAAAGTTCAAGGGGGCGAGAATAGCCTGTTGACCTTGCAACGCGAGATACTCGAGGAGCTCGGCTGTGCGGTGGAATCCACCTCCTGCCGCTCTCTGGGCGTCTTTAGCGCGCCGGCCGCGAACGAACCGGGCTGGACGGTCGAGGCCGAGCTCTTCGCCGCTACTCTCATCGGCGACGTACAGCCCTCCGCCGAGATCGAAGAGGCGATCTGGTTTGATCCCGACGCAGGTTCAAACATCGAGTTGGCGCCGTTAACGCGCGCGCACGCCCTTCCTCTGGCGCGCGGGCTAAAACGGCGGGATAAGTGGGTGCAGCAATGAACCTCGGCCGCCTCAACCATGTCGGCATCGCGACCCCGTCCATCGAGAAGAGCATCGCGGTGTATCGGGACTTTCTCGGCGCAACCGGGATCGGCGAGCCCTTCGACGTTCCGGCGCAGAAGGTCAGGGTCTGCTTTGTCGATACACCCAACAGCCAGATCGAGCTTTTGGAGCCGCTGGGCGAGGATTCTCCGATCGCGAAGTTTCTCGAGAAGAACCCGGCGGGCGGGCAGCATCATGTCTGCTTCGAAGTGCCGGAGATCCACGCCGCCAAGGCGGAGATGGAGGCAAGGGGCGTGAAGGTGCTTGGAGAGCCACGGATCGGCGCCCACGGCACGCCCGTCATCTTCCTGCACCCAAAGGAAATGGGGGGCGTTCTGGTGGAGCTGATGGAGAGCCCACGTGAAGGACATTAAGGTTCGCCCCCTGTCCCGGGTGCGGGAGTGCTCGCCTGTGGCCGGGGGTGGAATGCCGGCAGCATTTCGCCCCTCACCGCACCCTCTGCCACGAGCGGGAGAGGGAAAATGAGCGAACGGCCGCCAATCGAAACGAACACCGGTGAAGATTCCGGTGCGGCGCCCGTGCAGGGCCGCCCCTCTCCCCCTGCTCCGCCGCAACCCACCCTCGCCGACTGGCAGGCCGCCGCCGCAAAGGAAGTGAAGGGGAAGGACCTCACCTGGCAGACGCCGGAGGGGATCCCGGTCAAGCCGCTCTACACGGCCGAGGACAGCGCCGGGATCGATCCCGGCCTCCCCGGCTTCGCCCCATTCACCCGCGGCCCCTATGCCTCGATGTACACCGGCCGGCCGTGGACGATCCGTCAATATGCCGGCTTCTCGACGGCTGAGGATTCGAATGCCTTTTATCGCCGCAACCTCGCGGCCGGCCAGAAGGGGCTGTCGGTCGCCTTCGATCTCGCCACCCACCGCGGCTACGACAGCGACCATCCCCGCGTGCTGGGCGATGTCGGCAAAGCCGGCGTCGCGATCGATACGCTGGACGACATGAAGATCCTGTTCGACGGCATCCCCTTGGACGAAATGTCGGTGTCGATGACCATGAACGGGGCGGTTCTCCCCGTCATGGCCTTCTACATCGTCGCCGCCGAGGAGCAGGGCGTCCGCCAGGAACAGCTTTCCGGCACGATCCAGAACGACATTCTAAAAGAGTTCGCGGTCCGCAACACGTACATTTATCCGCCCGAACCATCGATGCGGATCGTCGCCGACATCATTGCCTACACCTCCGCCAATATGCCGCGCTTCAATTCGATTTCGATCAGTGGCTACCATATGCAGGAGGCGGGTGCGACCGCGGTTCAGGAACTCGGCTTCACGCTTGCCGACGGCATGGAATATGTCAGGGCCGCGCGCGCCAAGGGACTCGAGGTGGACGCCTTCGCGCCGCGCCTGTCCTTTTTCTTCGCGATCGGCATGAACTTCTTCATGGAAATCGCCAAGCTCCGCGCCGCACGACTCCTTTGGCACCAGATCATGGAGGATTTCAGCGCGAAGAATTCCAAGTCGAAGATGCTGCGCACCCATTGCCAGACGAGCGGGGTCAGCCTCACCGAGCAGGATCCATACAACAACGTCATTCGCACCACGATCGAAGCCATGGCGGCTGTGCTCGGCGGCACTCAGTCGCTTCACACCAACAGCTTCGACGAGGCGATCGCTCTGCCGACCGAGACGTCGGCGCGGATCGCGCGCAACACGCAGCTGGTGATCGCCGAGGAGACGGGGATCACCAACGTGGCCGATCCGCTTGGTGGATCCTTCTACGTGGAAGCGCTGACGAAGAACCTTGCCGATGCCGCATGGGACTTGATCCAGGAGGTTGAAGCCATGGGCGGCATGACGATGGCCGTTGCCGAAGGCATGCCGAAGCGCCGCATCGAGGAAGCTTCGGCGGCGCGCGCAGCGCGAGTGGACAAAGGTGAAGACGTGATCGTCGGCGTCAACCGCTATCGGCTGAAGGATGAAGCGCCGATCGATATCCTCGAAGTCGACAACGCCCGCGTTCGCGCTGGCCAGATCGAGCGTATCGACCGCACGCGTCGCTCGCGTGACGAAGCGGCCGCGCAGACAGCCCTCGGTGCACTGCGCGACGGCGCGCGCGGCGACACCAACCTCCTCCAGCTTTCGGTGGAGGCGGCGCGGGCGCGGTGCACGTTGGGCGAGATCTCGGCCGCTTTGGAAGATGTGTTCGGGCGCTACGACACCGTGCCCGAACCGGTAAGCGGGATTTATGGCGGCGCCCATGCCGGCGACCCGCGCTGGGAGCGCGCAGGACAAGGCGTTGCCGCCGTCGGGCGCCGCTTGGGCCGGAAGCCGCGCATGCTGGTCGCGAAAATGGGGCAGGACGGCCACGACCGCGGTGCAAACCTCGTTGCTTCTGCCTTCTCCGATCTCGGCTTCGAGGTCGTGCCCGGACCGCTCTTTCAGACGCCGGAAGAAACCGCGCGGCTTGCGATGGAGCGCGACGTCGACATTGTCGGTGCCTCGAGCCTTGCTGCCGGCCACAAGACGCTCGTCCCCGAGCTCATCAGCCGTCTGCGTGACATGGGCCGGCCCGACATCAAGGTGGTAGTCGGCGGAGTCATCCCCGCTCAGGATTACGAGGCGCTCCGGCAGGCGGGCGTCCAGGCGATCTTCGGGCCCGGCACCAACCTTGTCGAAGCTGCCGCCGAAGTGCTGAAGCTTCTCGGCCACAATCTGCCCCCTCTTGAGGAAGCTGCTGAATGAATGAACCTTTCCTTCGTCATCCCCGCGAAACCGGCCATGCCGAATTGCGGACGGATTGGAGCCGCGAAGAGATCACCGGCCTATTCGATCTCCCGTTCCTGGACCTCATGTTCCAGGCGCAGCAGACGCACCGCCGCTGGCATACCCACAACGAAGTGCAGCTTTCCACTCTGCTTTCGATCAAGACCGGCGGCTGCCCGGAGGATTGCGGCTATTGCAGCCAGTCCGCCTTCGCAAAATCCGGCCTCAAGGCGGAGAAGCTGATGGACGTCGATGCGGTGCTGAGCGCGGCAGCGGAAGCAAAGGCGGCGGGCTCCGGCCGCTTCTGCATGGGTGCCGCCTGGCGCGAGCCCAAGGATCGCGACATGGACAAGATCTGCGCAATGGTCTCCGGCGTCAAAGCCATGGGTCTCGAGACATGCATGACCCTGGGCATGCTGAGCCAGCCCCAAGCGGAGCGCCTCGCTGAGGCAGGCCTCGATTATTACAACCACAATCTCGACAGTTCGCCCGAATATTATGCCGAGGTCATCACCACGCGCACGTACCAGGAGCGCCTGGACACGCTTGGGCGGGTTCGTTCGGCGGGCATGTCGGTGTGCTGCGGCGGCATCGTGGGCATGGGCGAAACCCGTGAGGACCGCGTCGGCTTCCTGCACGCCCTCGCAACGCTTCCTGCCCATCCGGAAAGCGTGCCGATCAACGCGCTGGTGCCGATCCGCGGCACGGCTCTCGGCGATCGGCTCATCGAGGAGCAGAACACAAGGATCGACGACATCGAGTTCGTCCGCACGGTCGCGGTGGCGCGCATCACCATGCCGCGCTCAATGGTGCGGCTCTCCGCCGGCCGCGAGAGCATGAGCGAAAGCACGCAGGCTCTGTGCTTCCTCGCCGGCGCGAATTCCATTTTCACCGGCGACAAGCTGCTGACCGCTGGGAATGCCGGCGCCGGAGCGGACGCGAAACTGTTCGAAAAACTGGGCCTTCGCCCGATGACCACGGAAGAACCGGCACGGACGGCTGCGGAGTGAGGTTCAAGCGCCACTCTGGCTCGCTTGCTGCCACTGCAGACAAGAAGATGGATGGCGGTTCAAGTCCGGTCACGCGGACGGACGAGAGGACTGGATGTTCAAGAAGATTTTGATTGCCAATCGCGGCGAGATTGCTTGCCGGGTCATTCGGACGGCCCGCAAAACGGGGATCGCGACGGTCGCTGTTTACTCCGACGCCGATGCGCGCGCGCCGCATGTGCGGATGGCGGACGAGGCGGTGCGGCTCGGCCCAGCGCCGGCAAGCGAAAGCTATCTTCGGGCGGATCTCCTCCTCCTGGCCTGCAAGGAAACCGGCGCCGAAGCCGTGCACCCGGGCTATGGCTTTCTTTCCGAGCGCGAGAGCTTCGCGCAGCTCCTTGCCGACAATGATATCGCCTTTATCGGCCCTCCGCCGAAGGCGATCGCGGCGATGGGGGACAAGATCCAATCCAAGAAGCTCGCGCAAGCCGCAGGGGTCAGCGTCGTTCCAGGCTTCATTGGCGAAATCCGCGACACCAAGCATGCGGTCGAGATTGCGAGCGGGATCGGCTACCCCGTCATGATGAAGGCTTCCGCGGGCGGCGGCGGCAAGGGCATGCGGCTCGCTTATTCGGAGCGCGACGTGCGCGAGACGTTCGACAGCGTCCGACGCGAGGGCCTTGCGAGCTTCGGCGACGAGCGCGTGTTCATCGAGAAGTTCGTCGAGAATCCGCGCCACATCGAGATACAGCTGCTCGGCGATCAGCACGGCAATATGGTCTATCTTGGCGAGCGCGAATGCTCGGTGCAGCGGCGTCACCAGAAGGTTGTCGAGGAAGCGCCCTCCCCCTTCGTCACGCCGGAAATGCGCCGCGCCATGGGGGAACAGGCGGTCGCGCTTGCGCAGGCGGTGGGCTATTTCTCGGCCGGGACCGTGGAGTTCATCGCCGGCGCCGACCGCAGCTTCTATTTCCTTGAGATGAACACCCGGCTGCAGGTGGAGCACCCGGTGACGGAGCAGGTGACTGGGCTCGACCTCGTCGAGCAAATGATCCGCGTCGCCGCCGGGGAGCCGCTCAGCTTTGCCCAAGCGGATGTCCAGCTGAAAGGCTGGTCGATCGAGAACCGGGTTTACGCTGAGGATCCGTACCGGGGCTTCCTGCCTTCGACCGGCCGCCTCGTGCGTTACCAGCCCCCGCGTGCCAAAGAAGGCGTGCGGGTCGACGACGGCGTCTTTGAAGGCGGCGAAGTGTCGATGTTCTACGACCCGATGATCGCCAAGCTCATCACTTATGGCGACACGCGCGAGCAGGCGGTCGATCGCCAGATCGAGGCGCTGGACAGCTTCGTCGTGGAAGGCATCGGGCACAACGTCGATTTCCTGTCGGCGCTGATGCAACATCCGCGCTTCCGGGAGGGGCGGCTGACCACCGGCTTCATCGCCGAGGAATATCCGGAAGGCTTCACCGGCGCCCCCGCCGATGATCGACTCGTCGAGGATCTCGCCGCCATTGCCGCTTTCGTGACGTTGGAGACCCGTGTGCGCGCGCTAGCCATCAGCGGGCAATTGGGCGCGCCAGTACCTCTTGCCGAAGAGCATGTTGTTCGCATCGACGGGCGCGAGCACCGCGTCTGCTTCGATGGCTTCGAAGGCGGCTACCTCGTTTCCGTCGATGGCTGCCAAGGGCGCGAGCTGATCGGCCGCTGGCAGCCGGGCCAGCCGGTGTTCAAAGGGACGGTCGACGGGCGGAGTCGCACCGTGCAGATCGGCCGGCGCGGCCGGCAGTGGCGGCTGACGACACGCGGAGCGAGCCACATGGTCGATGTGCTCCCCGCTCATGTTGCCGAACTTTCACGCTACATGATCGAGAAAGTCCCTCCGGACCTTTCCCGCTATCTCCTTTGTCCGATGCCTGGGCTCCTCACCGCGCTCCACGTTGGCGCGGGCGACAAGGTCGAAGCGGGCCAGCCGCTTGCCGTCGTAGAAGCGATGAAAATGGAGAACATTCTCCGCGCGGAAAAAACCGGCACCGTCAAGAAAGTCGAAGCGAAACCCGGCGACAGTCTCGCCGTGGATGCAGTGATCCTCGAGTTCGACTGAGCGGTCAGGGAGCTGCCCGGTACCAGTCCCGCCCAAGCCGCTTCGCCGCAAGGAAATAGAGAAGAGAGCTCAGCAGGTAGAAGCCGAGCGTATAAAGGATCGAGTAGCGTAGCGATTCCCGGCCGTAGATGGCCGTCATCCGATCCGACATTTCGCCGACGAACCAGGTTCCAAAGCCGATCCCGATGAGATTATTGATGAAGAGGAAGCTTGCCGAAGCGGTGGCGCGCATGTTCGGCGGCACGATGTGCTGCACCGCGGCGATGATCGGCCCGAGCCAGGCGAGCCCCAGCATCTGGGGCAAGAGGAACAGGAGCCAGGCGAGAGTCAGCGAAGGCGCGAACAAGCCTGCCGCATAAGCAGGTGCGGCAAGGAGGAAGCAGATTGCAGGGATCAGCGCATAGGCGCCGGGATTGCCCTTGCCGACGCGGTCGCCGAGCCACCCGCCCAGCCATGTCCCGATCACCCCGCCGATCAGCACGATCGATCCGTAGAACCAGGTCACCTCCGCGAGCTCGAGTTCGAAGCTGCGCGCAAAAAATGAGGGCAGCCAGAAAATGAGGCCGTAGCCGAGGATCGAGCCCGACGCCGCGCCGAAGGAAAGCAACCAGAAGCTTGGTTTGGCGGCGAGGGTCCGGAAGACCGCTATGAACGGCGGCGCTGCGTCCGTTGCGCCCGCGCCCGTGTCGAAGCCACCACGCACCGGGTCCTTCAATGCAAACCGGACCAAGGCGGCAATCGGCAATCCAATCAAGCCCACGATGATGAAAGCTGCGCGCCAATCGACGTTCGTCGCAATCCAGCCGCCGAAGAAGATGCCGAGCGCGGATCCGACCGGAATTCCGAACGAAAAGATGGCGAGCGCCCGCGCCCGCCGCTCAGGAGGAAAATAGTCCGAGATCAGCGAGTAGGACGGAGCGACGCCGCCCGCCTCGCCAACGCCGACGCCCATGCGGGCGAGGAACAGGTGCCAGAAGTTCTGCGCGAAGCCGCACAAGGCCGTGAAGCCGCTCCACACCGCCACCGCGGACGCAATGATGGTGACTCGGCTTTTGCGGTCCGCCAGCCAAGCGATGGGTATGCCGAGCCCGGTATAGAACAGCGCGAACGCCAGCCCCCCCATGAGGCCAAGCTCGCCGTCGGTGAGGCCAAGATCGGCTTTGATTGGCACCGCAAGGATGCCGATGATCTGGCGGTCGATGAAATTGAAGATGTAGGCGAGGAGCAGGATGACGAGCACCTTCGCGCCGCCAGGGCTTCCCATCATGCTGCCAGCTCGTTGGGGTGCCCTGGCGGTTGTTCCTTGGGTTCCGCTCCTCGCCATAAATCGCCTTTAGAAGTTGAGCCCGAAGGTCACATAAACCTGACGCGGGTTGCCGTAGAAGGCGGTAAGCGTGCCTTCCTG